>WGCB01000769.1 GCA_015494005.1 Caldilineaceae bacterium | reverse complement strand
GGCCTGCTCATCGGCTCCATCGCCTCCGGCTTCATGCTGGCGGTGATGATGGCCAACGCCGGTGGCGCCTGGGACAACGCCAAGAAGTGGATCGAGACGGGCGTCCTGGGTGGCAAGGGCTCCAGCGGCCACAAAGCCGCGGTGGTGGGCGACACGGTGGGCGATCCCTTCAAGGACACCAGCGGCCCTTCCCTGAACATCCTCATCAAGCTCATGAGCATCGTCAGCCTGGTCTTCGCCAGCGCCTTCGGGGCCGGCCTGCTCAACATCTTCTGAGCCGCCCGATCCCCTCAGCCATCAGCAGATCCGACGCACACGACAAAGCCCGGCCTTCAACGAGGCCGGGCCTTGTTGACATAAAACACAATCAATGAAACATATTGGCTCCGGGAGGTCACGGGCTGGTTGGCACAGGCTGGAGCACCCCCCAGCGATGCCCCTCCTGGACCGTGGCCCGGGCGATCTCCAGGACCGCCTCCGGCCCGGCCACTGCGGAGACCAGGGGCAGGGATCCTCCCACGCCGTAGACCGCGGACCAGATGCCTCCGGACGTCTCCGCCTGCCAGAGCTGGCTCAGGAAGGCCTCCGCTGCGGCCAGGGCCTCCTCCAGGCGGGCGCGGACCGCCTCGGCGGACGGGTCGTCTTCCCCCTCCTCGGACGCCTCCGCCACCTGGCGGCGCAGCCCGCGGATGTGCCCGGCCACCAGCTCGGCCACGTCGGTGACCCGATCCGGGTGTTCCCGCCCGGTGACCCGAGCCAGGATCCCAGGCAGGGCCTCCAGGACCCGCCAGGCCAGGGCGTCCTGCCCGGCCTCCAGCAGCGGAGCCAGCAGGCTGTCCGCGTAGAAGAGGGCCAGGCCCTTGCCCTCCATCTGGCCGGGAGCCCCACGCAGGATGCGCCCCAGCTGCTGGGCGGCCCGGTCCCGCTGTCCCAGGAGCAGGGATGCCCGCATGCGCAGGGCCTCCTCCCGCACCTGCTCCTCGTCCATGCCGTTGCGGAAGAGCCAGCGGAAACGCCTGGTCCAGCCGGATCGGCGTCGCTGATCCAGGATGGCCAGAGCCTTCTGGGGCAGGCCGTGGTCCAGGTAGGCCTGGGCCAGGCCCCAAGCCGTGATCCGCTCGGGATGGTGCTCCCCCAGGGAACGGGCCCAGGAGAGCCCTTTGCGGGCCTCCTGGTCGGCCAGCCGCTCCTCCCCCAGGCTCAACAGCCCTCGGACCAGGCGGATCACCCCCTCGCTGCGGCTGGGATCCCGGCGGTCGATGCCGTGGACCACCCGAATGGCCTGCTCCACGCCGCCGATCTGGAGCAGGGCGGCCGTGGCTGCGGCGCCGGTCCAGCCGTCGCTGCGCACCCCCAGGTCGGCCAGGCGATCCGCCAGGGAGATGCGGCCGGTGGGGGTCAGGGCGTCCGGCGGCAGGGTCTCGATGGCCTCCTTCAGGGTGTAGACCTGGAAGTCCACGTCCAGGTTGGCCTTGTAGCGCTTCACCTGGCGAACCAGGAACTGCTCCGAGCCCCGGGGACTGATCCCCGCCTCTCGCCGGGCCTCCTGGATGTTGGCGATGGTGGTGACCTGGGCCAGGATGTCGTGGATCAGCCCCTCCAGGGCCAGGGTGGCCACAGCGTAGCGTCGGCTGGTCAGGGTGGTGAGGGTGGAGCGCAGGAAGGTCTCCACGCAGCGGTGGAGGAGGCGGCGCACCCGAGGCAGCTCCCCCTGGACGGCCAGGCGCTGGGAGGTCTCCGCGGCGGTGCGCTGGAGGAAGTGGGCGCCCTGGTCCTCGAAGAGGAGGACGGCCTGGCGGATGAGCTGGGCGGTGAGGGGCTGCAGGCCGCTCCAGGCGATGCTCTCGGCCAGGAGGCCCCGCCAGTCTCCCCGCACGAAGACCCGGTGCCAGATGCGCCGGAACTGGTCCAGCCGCTCCAGGCAGGCGAAGGCCAGGGGCTCGTCCCCGATGCGGGCGGCGCTGGCCGCCGTCCAGAGGAGCCCTTCGGTCAGCGCGTCCACGTCCGTGACCGGCCCGGCGAAGAGGGCCGGGCGCAGGCGCTCCAGCTCCTGGGCCACCAGGGCCCGCAGCTCCGGACGGTCGTCCGAGAGCTGGGCCAGGCGGTGCAGGGTCTGGTAGCCGGTCATGGGGTAGCGGCTCTGGAGCCAGGCGGCCAGCTGCAGGGCCAGGGGGCCGGCCCCCTCCTCGGTGAGGACCCGCCAGCTGCGGCGCAGGAGCCAGGTGTCCGGCTGGCGCACGTGCCGGTCCTCCGGGGGCACGTCCCGGCGGGCGGCCTGGCGCAGGCACTCCACGGCCTGGCCCACCAGGGGATGGCTGGAATCGGTTGCGGTGGTTCGCTGGGTCGTGTCGGTCAGGGTCACGGGGTCAAATGGGTCTGGACGTTTGGCATGTGGATGTCACGGTTTCACAATCTCGTGGACTCGCACCGGCATCCTCTAAAAGGGCCCCAGCCAGAGGAGCAGGGCCAGGATCGCCAGGGCCAGCCCGGCCAGGACCAGGATCAGCCCCAGGCGTTGCAGCCGGCTGGAGCGCACCAGCCCTGCACCGTGGCGCTGGTGGGCCCGGTCTCCCCGGCGCAGGGCCTGGGGGTTCTCGTTCTCCGCCTGTTGCACATGGGCCAGCCACCAGGCCCGGTGGCAGTAGGTCCAGGAAGCGATGTCGCTGGCCCGGACCAGGGAGCGATCCTTGGCCATGGTCACCTCCGGGGGCAGGCTGCTTGAGGCATCACAGGCTCCCGGCCTCCATCCGTTTCTCGAACTCCCGCAGGGCCTCCTGGAGCCGCTCCTGACGCATGCCCATGGTCAGATCCCCCCGGGTCCGCTCCAGGACGCTGCGCAGGATGTCCGTCTGGCGACGCAGGCCCAGGGTCACCGCGTCCGGGAAGTCCACCGTGACCAGGAGGCTGTAGATGTCGTCCATGATGGCCAGGAAGGGCTCCGCCTCGTCCACCCGGTTCCGGCGCATCAGGTCCAGGACGAAGCGGCGCATCTCCGTGGCGGCCTCGGCCATGCCGTTCAGGTAGATGGGCCCGGTGACGCCCAGCTCCTGGGGGGTGGGCAGGGCCCCCTGGGTGACGAAGGCGTAGACCAGGTGGGCCTCCACCAGCTCCTTGAGCGCGTCCTGGGTGTAGCCGGTGTAGTAGAGGGCGGGGAAGCGCTCCAGGGGGCCGATCATCTCCTGGGCGGCCTGGCGGGCCTCGGCCAGCATCTGGGAGGCGGCCTCCAGCTCATGGCGGTGGATGGCCCGGATGCTGTGGGCGCAGGAGCGGATCAAGGCCCGGCTGCGGCGCAGGGTCTCATCCCGCAGGCTGTTCAGGGCGTCCAGCTCCTGGACGATCTGCTCGACCGTGGCGGCCAGGTGGTTCTTGGACACAGGGACTCCTTGCTGGCTAGGTGGCTCTGGTGGTGATGGGCAGGTGGTCTGGGAAAGTGGGCGTGGGCGACGGTGCTGAGGACATTATACCGGAGAGGGGAAAATTGCTCCAGTGGGAGAGCGGGGCCCAAGTCGAGGTCTCAGCTGCCCACACCCCAGCCACCGCCCCCAGGGGTCTCGATGCGCAGGCGCTGGCCCGGCCCCAGGCGCCGGGAGAACTTGGAGGGCAGCTCTTCCTCCCGCCCGTCCTCGTGGACCAGGACGTTGCGTCCGGGCGCGGCGTCCTCGCCCCCCACCAGCCCCCAGGGAGCCACG
>WGCB01000768.1 GCA_015494005.1 Caldilineaceae bacterium | reverse complement strand
GCGCTGGTCATCCAGCGCCGGGTGGGGAATCGCAGCGAGGAACAGGCGGTACTGCTCTACCTGGGGGTCTGCAAGATCGAGGAAGGAGACTACGTGGCCGGCCAGGGGTATCTAGCCCAGGCCCTCCGGCTCATCCAGACCACGGGCAACCGGCCCCTGGAAGCACGTATCGTCAACGCACTGGGATTCGTGGCCGCAGCCCTGGGAGATTTCCCAGCCGCGATGGCCCACCACCGCCGCTCCCAGCGGCTCAGCCAGGAAATCGGCGATCCCTTCCAGGAAAGCCATGCCCTGCACAACCTCTGCACCGTGACCCGGAAGATGGGGCAGCTCTCCCAGGCCGAAGCCCACGGGCGGCAGGCCCTGGCCCTGGCTCAGGAATACCAGTTGCCGGATCCGGAGAGCTACGCCTGGCTGCATCTGGGCTATGTCTGGCTGGAGCAAGGGGCGTTGAACCTGGCCAGCCAGGCTTTTCGTCGATCCCTGGAGGGCTGGTTGGCCCTGGATCGCACGACCCTGGCCATGGAAGCCCAAGCCGGCCTGGCTGCGGTCTTCCTGGAACAGGGTGAGAAGGCCCAGGCGCTCCAGGCGGTGACGTCCGTGCTGGCCACGCTAGAGGCCCATGGCCTGGTGGGTGTGGACGAGCCTTTGGCCATCACTCTGACCTGCTACCGGGTCCTGAAGGCCTGCAAGGACAAACGGCATCGAGCGGTGCTCAACCAGGCCTACCAGCACCTTCGGGCCAGGGCAGCCCACATCCTGGACATAGAACAGCACACCCGCTTCGTCCAGGGGATACCCGCCCATCGCCAGGTGATGGCCTTTCACCTAGCTGAGCAGGCCGCAGTCCAGGAGCCGTGATGCCGGGGGCCAGCCGCGCCACCGGCCACCCCACCAAGAGACCCAACCGCCCGGGAGAACCGGAGAGCTCAGGAGCCAGCCAGCACCACCACCATGGCCTCGTGGAGCCGCCCGTTGCTGGCCAGGACGCTGGGCCGGTCCAGCCGGAAGGGCGCGCCGTCCACCTGGGTGACCCGGCCGCCGGCCTCCTCCACGATGAGGGCGCCCGCGGCCATGTCCCAGGGCTCCAAGACCAGCTCCCAATAGCCGTCGATGCGCCCCGCGGCCACGTGGCAGAGATCCAGCGCAGCCGCGCCGTCGGAGCGCAGGGAGACCACCCGCTTGAGGAAACGATGCCACTCCGCGCCGTTGTCCCGGGGACTGGTCCAGGCGTCGTAGGGGAAGCCGGAGGCCAGCAGGCTGCGCCCCAGCTCTTCGGTCTGGGAAACCTGGATGGGCTGGCCGTTCAGGGTGGCTCCCCCGCGCCGCCGGGCCGCGAAGAGCTCGTCCAGCACCGGGTTGTAGACCACGCCGACCACCACCTCCTGGGCCTGCACCAGGGCGATGGAGACCGCGAAAAAGGGGTAGCCGTGGGCGTAGTTGGTGGTGCCGTCCAGGGGATCCACCACCCAGCGCAGGGGCGCGGAAGCCCGCTGGCCGCCCCCCTCCTCGCCCAGGATGGGCACGTCCGGCCGGGCTCGGCTCAGCAGATCCCGGATGAGCTCCTCCGCCTGCTGGTCCATCTCCGTGACCAGGTTGGCCGCGCCCTTGTAGCGGATCTGGTGGGGCTTGCGGAACTGCTCGGCCAGGAGCTCCCCCGCGGCCCGGGCTGCCTGGGTGGCCAGGGTCAGCTCGGCCTGCCATTCGTCCGAGGATGGATGTTTCATTCCAGTCGCTCCCCGCTCTGGGCGTCGAACAGGTGCAGCCGCTCCCGGTCGAAGACCACCTGGGTTTCCTCGCCTTCCTGCAGGCGTTCCAGGTGCCGCTCCTCGATGACCGCCCGGATCTCCTGGCCATTCAGGAGCAGGGTGACGATGGCCCGGGCGCCCAGAAGCTCGATCACCTCCACCGTGGCGGTCACCGGCGGCGTCTCCCGCTCCGGGGGCAGGACGCCCGGGAGCTGCACGTCCTCCGGGCGGATCCCCAGGATGACGTCCCGCTCCGGCCCGGCCACCTCCAGGGGGATGCGCAGGGCGTCCGAGACGAACTCCCCCTGGCGCAGGCGGCCGGCGAGCATGTTCATGGCGGGGCTGCCGATGAAGCCGGCCACGAAGCGGTTGCGGGGATGGAAGTAGATCTCCCGGGGCGTGCCCTTCTGCTGGATCACCCCGCCCTCCATGACCACGATCACGTCCCCCATGGTCATGGCCTCCTCCTGGTCGTGGGTGACGTAGACCGCGGTGGAGCCCAGCTCCCGGTGCAGCTTGAGGAGTTCCGTGCGCATCTCCACCCGCAGCTTGGCGTCCAGGTTGCTCAGGGGCTCGTCGAAGAGGAAGACGTTGGGGTTGCGCACGATGGCCCGGCCGATGGCCACCCGCTGCTGTTGACCGCCGGAGAGCTGGCGGGGCTTGCGTTTGAGCAGGTTACCGATGCCCAGCATGGCTGCGGCCCGCTGCACCCGCTGCTCGATCTCCGGTTTGGGCACCTTGCGGGCCATGAGGCCAAAGGCGATGTTCTCCCAGACCGTGAGATGGGGGTAGAGGGCATAGTTCTGGAAGACCATGGCCACGTTGCGGTCCTTGGGCTCCAGGTGGGTGACGTCCTGGTCACCGATGAAGATGTGGCCGGAGGTGATGGTCTCCAGCCCGGCGATGAGGCGCAGGGTGGTGGTCTTGCCGCAGCCGGAAGGCCCCACCAGCACGGTGAAGCTCCCGTCCGCGATGGTCAGGGAGAGGTCTTTCACGGCCTCCACGTCACCGAAACGCTTGACCACATGCTCTAGACGGATCTCTGCCATGAGTGCTCCAGGGAGAAAATTGAAGATTGAAGATCGAAGATTGAAGATTGGTTGGCGACCAGAGATTGGGAGACTGGAGATTGGGAAACTGAAGATTGGGAGGTTGAGAGTCGGAGAAGTGGGCTTGTTGCAACCGCCAACACCCGACTTCCTACGCCCGTTTCCTAGAACTTCACCGCGCCGCCGCCCAGGCCCTTGACCAGGTATTTCTGCACGAAGAAGGAGGCCAGGAGCACGGGCACGATGGCCACCAGGATGGCCACGGCCATCTTGCCCATCTCGATGCCCCGGAAGGTCCAGAAGCCGGCGATGGCCACGGGCAGGGTCTTGTTGCGGCCGCCGCTCAGGATCAGGGCGTAGAACATGTCGTTCCAGGAGAGGACGAAGCCAAAGATCCCAGCGGCAGCCAGGCCCGGACGCACGGTGGGCAGCACCACCTTGTAGAAGGCCTGGAACCGGGTGTAGCCGTCCACCATGGCCTGCTCCTCCAGCTCCCGGGGCACCTCGTCGAAGAAGCCGATGAGGAACCAGGTGACCACGGGGATGACGAAGGTGAGGTGGGCGGCGATGGTGGCCACCGGCGTGTCCAGCAGGGCCAGGCGGAACATGAGCAGGAAGAGGGGCACGATGAGCACGGCCGGGGGCATCATCTCCGCGGCCAGGATGCTGAAGCGGGCCAGGCCACCGCCCGTGTTGAAGCGGGAGAAAGAGTAGGCCGCAGGCGCGCCGGTGATCAGGGCCACGGCCACCGTCACCACGCCCACCATCAGGCTATTCAGCATGAAACGGGGCACGTCCGAGCGCAGGAGCACCTCCTCCCAGTTGAAGGCCGAGGGGCTGAAGAGCCAGACGTCCGGCCGGGAGACCAGATCCACCGGCTTCAGGGAGGCCAGGAGGATCCAGAAGTAGGGGAAGAGGACCACAAGCAGGGCCACCAGCAGGATCAACAGGGCGCTGCTCTCGGTCAACAGGCGGCGCAGGCGGTAGCTGGGGTTCATGGCAGCTCCTCCGCGGAACGCATGGCCCGGTAGAGGACCACCACCAGGGCCATGGTGATGAGGATCAGGATGTAGGCCATGGCCGCGGCCTCGCCCAGGCGGAAGAAGCGGAAGCCCACCTTGTAGATGTGGTAGAGGATGGACTCGGTGCTCTCGCCGGGGCCGCCCCGGGTGATGGCGAAGATGTACTCGAAGACCTTGAAGGCGTCCAGCCCCCGGATGATCAGGGCCACCAGGATCACCGGCTTCATCAGGGGCAGGGTCACCTTGCGCAGGGTGAACCAGGCGGAGGCCCCGTCCACCCGGGCGGCCTCGAAGGGCGCGGCGGGCAGGGACTCCAGCCCGGCCAGGAGAAGCAGGAGCATGAAGGGCGTCCACTGCCAGACGTCGATGAGGATGATGCTGTAGAGGGCCAGGCCCGGGCCGAAGAAGTCGATCTGCACCCCCAGCTTGCCCAGGAGATAGGGCAGCACCCCCAGCTGCTGGTTGAGGAGGAAGCGGAACATGAGCCCCACCGCGATGGGCGTGATGAACATGGGGGTGAGCAGGATGGAGCGGAAGAAGTCCCGGTAGCGGTTGGGCCGGTGCAGGAGCAGGGCCAGACCGAACCCCAGGAGGGTCTCCAGGGTCACCGCGCCGAAGACGAAGATCAGGGTGTTGCGCATGGCGTTCCAGAAGGAGCCGTTGCCGCGCAGCTCCAGGTAGTTGCGCAAGCCCACGAAACGCACGTCCTGGAGGGCGGTGAGCTGGTAGTCGTGCAGGGAGATCCAGAAGGAGAAGACCAGCGGATAGACCAGCACGGCCAGGAGCACAGCCGCCAGGGGCAAGAGCATGCGGTAGGCCAGAGGGAAGCGGGAGCGTTGGGTGACCACAGGAATGATCTCCTATCATGTGCAAACCGGAATCCGTAATGCGTAACCCGTGTCGAGCAGTCGCCTTCTTACGGGTTACGCATTACGGATTTGGCTGTCCTTAGCGAGCCAAGATCTCCTCCACCTGCTTGGCAGCGTCGTCCAGGGCCTGCTGGGAGCTCTTCTGGCCAGCCACGGCTGCGTTGAGCTCCGTGCCCACCACCTCGATGATCTCCTCCGCGTGGTCACCCCGAGCCAGGGGCTCCGCGTCCTCCAGGATGCTCAGCACGGTGGTGTAGTAGTGCTCGCCGAAGCCCTTCTCCCACACCTCGGGATCCGTGATGACGCTGGTGCGGATGGGCGCGCCGCCCATGATCACCCGCTCCTTGTCCACGGAGGGGGAGGTGATCCAGGAGATGAACTTCCAGGCCGCGTCCTTGTTGGAGGCGTTGTGGGGGATGGCCCAGTGCCAGGATCCCAGGACAGCCTTGCCGCCGGGCACTTCGTAGAGCTGGAAGTTGCCGGCCAGGTCGCCCGCGGGGCCGTCCGGGCTGTTCAGGGTGGGCAGCATCCAGTTGTAGCTGAGCATGGTGGCGGCCTGGCCCGCGGCCATGGCTCGCAGGGCCTCGTCGAAGCCCCAGTTCAGGGAGTTGGGCGGGGCCGCGTTGTTGTAGGCGTCGATGTACATGTCCAGGGCCCGGACGCCGGCCTCGTTGTTGATGATCACGTTGCCCTGGTCGTCCAGCAGGTCACCGCCAGCGCCGTAGAGCCAGTTCTTCCACTCCTCGAAGATCTTGTAGCCCCGCTGGGGCTGCATGGCCGCGCCGTAGAACTCATTTTCCTTGTCCGTCAGATCCTTCACCGTCTGCAGGTAGTCGTCCAGGGTCGTGGGCACGGCCACGCCCTTCTCGTCGAAGACATCCTGGCGCACGATCAGGCCCAGGGCGTAGTTGTAGTAGGGCACGCCCATGACCTTGCCGCCCACCTCGCCGATCTCCCGCAGGGGACCCACGAAGTCCTCGTAGTTGTAGTCCGGCGTGGCTGCGATGTAGTCGTCCAAGGGAGTCAGATAGCCGGCGTTGCCGAACTCGTCCATCCACGGGTTGTCCACGATGATGATGTCGTAGGTGGCCGTGGGCGCCAGGAAGGAGGTGAGGATCTTGTCCCGCATGGCGTCGTAGGGCATGGCGTCGAACACCACCTTGATGTTCGGGTTGTCGGCCTCGAACTGGGCGGTGAGCTTGGCCACGATGTCGTAGTCCGGCACCTCCTCCATGATCACGTTGAGGGTGACCTCCTCCATGGTGGCTTCCTCGCCGCCGGCGGTCGGGGCCTGAGCAGCCGGGGGCGCCGGCGCGGCACAGGCGCTCACCAACAGGGCGAGCAAGAGGGTCAAAGCCAGGGTTTTCCACAGGGTGCGATTCATCGGGCTCTCTCCTTTTTGGAACATGAATTTGGAACGTGAGAAGTGTAAAACAGATCGGATCGGTGGATTGGATTCGCGAAAATTCACAAGAGGCAAAATTGAAGACGGGAGAGCGAGCTCGTGGCCTTCACCAACTTCCAGATCCCGCTTCCCAACTCTCCGCTTTTACTCCATGAACGCGCCGCCGTTGACGTTGACCGCCTCGCCGGTGACGAAGTTGGCCAGGGGCGAGGCCAGGAAGAGCACCACCCGGGCCACGTCCTCCGGCGTCTCCAGGCGGCCCAGGGGCGTGTCCGCGATGTAGAGCTGCTGCACGTCCTCCACGGCCACGCCCCGCAGCTCCGCCTCCCAGCGCAGCTCCCGCTCCTGCATGCCCGTGCGCACGTAGCCGGGACAGACCGCGTTGACCAGGATGCCCTCCGGCGCCAGCTCCCCGGCCATGGCCTGGGTCAGCCCCACCACCGCGAACTTGGAGGCCACGTAGTGGGCCAGGAAGGGGGCATTGCCCCGCTTGCCCGCCATGCTGGCCGTGTTGATGATCCGCCCCCGGATGCCCTCCTCGTCCGGTTCCTGGGTCAACATCTGGCGCACCACCACCTGGGAGCAGAGAAAGGTCCCCTTGGCGTTGATGTCCATGTTGAAGTCCCAGTCCCTCTCCGTCAGGTCTACGAAGCGGTTCATGGTGCTGACGCCGGCGTTGTTGCACCAGATGTCCAGGCGCCCCCACCGGGCCACCAGGGCCTGGACCACCTCCGTGGCGGCGGTCTGGTCCGTCACGTCCAGGGGGAAGGCCAGGGCCTCTCCGCCCTGCTCCCGGATCTCCTGGGCCACCGCCTGGGCCCCGGCCTCGTCCACGTCGGTCACGGCCACCTTCGCGCCGGCCTCCGCCAGGACGTGCGCGATGGCCCGTCCGATGCCGTGGCCCGCGCCGGTGACGCCAGCAATCTTGCCAGTCAGTGTGCAGTGGGAAGTCATGGGTCACCTCGTGATGCGTGGTGGATCTTTCGTTCTTCCTGGATCCAAGACAGCCGCTTCCGTCTGTCGTCCTTCGTCTTTCGTCTTTCGTCGTTTCTCTATTCCGCCAGCCGGGGAAACAGGTCCTTGTTTCGCTCGTACAACTCCCGGTAGACGGCAAAGAGCTCCTGGTAGCGGCCCTGGGTCCGGGGATCCGGCTCCACGGTCTCGGCCAGCTGGATGAAACGCTCGATCTCGCCCCACTCCTGGAAGAGGCCCACGCCTTTGCCGGCCACGAAGGCCGCGCCCAGGGACGAGCCAGGGTGGTCGGCCACTGGCTCCAGGGGCAGGTTCAGCACGTCCGCGGTGACCTGCTTCCACAGCTGGGAGCGGGCCCCGCCATTGGTGACCCGGGCCTTGGTGGCCGTGAGCCCCCGCTCGGCCAGCACAGCCAGGTGATGGCGGAAACCGTAGGCGATGCCCTCCAGGATGGCCCGGTAGACGTGGCCCCGAGTGTGGGTCAGGGTCAGGCCGAAGAGCACGCCCCGGGCCCGGGGGTCGTGGATGGGCGTCTTCTCCCCCAGGAAGTAGGGCAGCAGGACCAGCCCTTCGCTGCCTGGGGGCACGGCCCCGCCCGCCGCGTCCAGCTCCGGGTAGTCCGCCTGGGGCGCGAACTGCTGGCGGAACCACTTGATGATGCTGCCGCTGGCCGCCATGCAGCCGTTGAGCAGGTACTTGCCCGGGATCACGTGGTAGTCCAGGAAGAGGCGCGGGTCGATGACCAGCTCGTCCAGGTCGTAGAGGATGTCCCCTGCGCCGCCCAGCTTGACCAGGAGATCCCCGGGCTCCTTCAGCCCCGCGGAGAAGGCCGAGGCGATGTGGTCCGCGCTGCCGGCCACCACCGGCGTCCCCGGCGACAGGCCCGTGTGGGCTGCGGCCTGGGGCGTCACCTCCCCCACCACGTCGCTGGGCCAGTGGACTTCGCCCAACCAGCTGGCGTCAATGGTGCTCAGCCGCAGCAGGGTCTCGTCCCATGTTTCCCGGCGCAGGTCGAAGAGGCCGCTCTCCAGGGCCCAGTTCCGCTCACAGGAGAAGACGCCGGTGAGCCGGTGCACGATGTAGTCGTAGGAGCCCAGGACATGGGCGGCCCGCTCCATGAGCTCTGGGTGATGGCGGCGCATCCAGAGCAGCTTGGGGCCGATGCTCTGCTGGGTGATGGCGCTGCCCGTCCGGGCCAGGACGTCTGCCTCGTCCACCTGGGCCTTGAACTCCTCGATCTCCTGGTAGGCCCGGGCGTCATTCTGCTGGATGGAGGGGTAGAGGACGTGGCCCTCCCGGTCCAGCAGGATCAGGGTGGGGACCATGCCGCTCACCCCCACGCCGGCCACCTGGGAGCCGTCGATCCCGGCCTGGGCCAGGCAGGCCCGGGTGACCGTGGCCACGTTGGCCCACCATTCCGCCGGATCCTCCTCGGCCCAGCCCGCCTGGGGGGAGCGCAGGGTGGAGGGCGCCTCCGCCTCCGCGATCAGGCCCTGTTCCGGATGGAGGAGAATGCCCTTGGTGGCTGTGGTGCCGATGTCGATGCCGAGAAGAACCATGCCGTTCGCTCCGCGAAAAGAGGTATGAGCAAGGACAACTTTGCGCTCGCTCCGAATTCGACAAAAGACTAGAATTGGCGCTCCGTTGTTGCTTCTACCGTGGTTTTTACTCCTTACTCCTTACCTTTTTAACCTCCTCCATGAACGCCTTCACCCGAGCCGGGTCCACGGGATTCCAGGTGTAGCCGTCCACCTTCAGGCTGGAGCCCACGATCACCCCGTCGGCCACCTGGAGGTACTGAGCGATGTTGGAGACCTTGGCCCCGGTGTTGAGGAAGACGGGGGCCTGGTCGCCCACGGCCTCCTTGGCCTCCACCACCAGGGAGTAGTCCGGCTCTTCCCCGGCCATGGGCCCGGCGATGAGGATGGCGTCCACCAGGGTGGAGACCACCGCGCTCTTGGCCCGCTGGGTGACGCTGCGGTTGCCCAGGGGCGAGGCGAACTCCGGGGTGATGTTGGCGAAGATGCGCACGTGGTCCGCGTCGATCTGGCGCCGGTAGCGATAGAGGGCCGCCGCGTCCGGCGCCCAGAGGCCCATGTCGCTCTCGTAGACGCCGGTCACCACTTCCCGGCCCTGCCCGGCACGCCCCGCTACGACGCCCAGGCTGGGATCGAGGGTATCCTGGAGCGCATGCGGGCGGACGTGCGTCACCTGCTGGACGGCGGCGTGGATGCCATTCTCTTCTGCAACGAGGACGACCGGCCCTACACCTTCCACGCCGACTTCGAGGCCGTGGCCGTGATGAGCCGGGTGATCACCGAGCTGCGCCCCACGGACCGGCCCTTCGGCGTGGATTTCCTCTGGGACCCCAAGGCGCCCCTGGCCATCGCCAAGGCCACCGGCGCCGCCTTCATC
>WGCB01000767.1 GCA_015494005.1 Caldilineaceae bacterium | reverse complement strand
GCCGAGATTGGCCCCAGGCCGGGGTGCTGCCCACCGCGGTGGGGGCCACGCCTCCTGTGCGGGACATCCCCACGCCTATCCAGCCCGAGCCGGAGTCCCCGCCGACCGCCCAGAAACGTCCAAGCCGGTCGGCTGCGCCCCGCCTCAGCCCCCGGGATCGGGAGTTCCGAGCCGCCCTGTCGGGGGAGCAGCCCCGTCCCCAGGCAGCGCCGGCCAAGCCCAAGCCATCCAGGTCCCGTTTTCAGCTGGGCAAGAGCCTGGCCGGGTTGGTCGCGGCCAGCCGACGCCTCTTCGGCCAGGTGGCCCAGGGCGTCCTGCCGGAAAAGGAGGCGAGATCTCGTCCCAGCGGGCGCAACTGGGTGGAGGCGGAGCCAGAGACGGTGACCATCGAGGGGGTGGCGAAGCGGGTGGATCCAGGCCCCGCCGCTCCTGCCCAGGAGGAGCCCGAGGCGGTCCCCTTTGTGCCCCCGGAGCCCAGCCGAGGTGGGCGAGCCCGGCTCTTCTTGCTCCTGGCCCTGATCCTGCCCCTGCTGGTGGCTGCCATCGTGGCCGGGGCGTCCTGGCGGCAGGGCAGCCAGAATCGGGCCGAGGCAGAGAAGCTGGTGGACCTGGCCGAGAACCAGGTCTTCCTGGCGGAGCAGATGCTGAGCCAGGGGGACACGGCCACCGCTCGCACCCATCTGACCGAGGCCCAGTCCTACCTGGACCAGGCCGTGGGGCTCCTGGGCTACACGGACCGGATCCAGGATCTCTCCGCCCGCATCCAGAAGGACATGCAGGGCGTGCTCCAGGTGCAGCCCCTCTACGGCCTGGGAATTCCCCTGGCCCAGTTCCCCCAGAACGCCTCGCCCTACCGGGTCATCGTGGTGGACCAGGATGTCTTTGTCCTGGACGTGGGGCGGCAGCTGGTGGAACATTTCCGCCTGGATCCCACCCGCTCCACCGTGGTGGAGAAGGGCGGCTCGGTCCTGGCCCAGGGGGACGTGGTGGAGGGGGTCACCGTGGGCCGCCTGGTGGACATCGGCTGGCAGCCCCGCATCCCCGGCTTCGCGGACAAGGCCAGCCTGGTGGTCCTGGACCGGAACAACAACCTCTTCCGCTACAACGAAGTGGAGGGGGCCACCTGGGTGCGCATCCAGGACCCGAGCCCCTTCCAGTCCCTGAGCCAGGTGGCCATCTACAACGGCCGCCTCTACCTGGCTGACGAGCAGGCGAACCAGATCTTCCGCCTGCCCCCTACGGTGGACGGCTACGGTGTGCCCGAGCCCTGGTTCGATCCCCAGACCCAGGTCTCCCTGGCCGGCATCCAGGAGATGCTCATCGACAGCGACATCTGGGTCCTGCTGGAAGGCGGGCGGGTGATCCGCTACCGGCAGGGGCAGCAGGTGCCCTTCAGCCTGGAGAACGTGGTGGGCTTGACGGGCAACCTGGTGGACATGACCCTGGAGCAGGCCGGGGACGGCTACCTCTACCTGGCGGATGCCGGGCAGGAGCGCATCCTGGTCTTCGACAAGAGCGGCAACTACGTGAGCCAGTACCGGGCGCCGGAGGCCAACCTGCTCCGTGGGCTGCGCAGCGTCTTCCTGGACGAAACCACCCGGGTCCTCTTCATCCTGACCGTCTCGGCCCTGCACCAGCACCCCCTGCCCCAGTGATGGGTCCAGAGGCAGCCCGCAGGATCGTCGTGGCTGAGTCCTGGGCCCGGGGATGCGGCGCCATCCCAGCGGCTACGCCATTTTATGCAGACGCCAGTGGCTATGCTATAATTTCTGCGGCATGAACGGCTCACTCGGCAGGACGCATTCGACCAGGAGACCTATACCGCAGCCCCCCCGCCCCAGGCGCTGGCCCGTATCGGTCCTGGCCCTGCTGGTCTATTCCCTCTTCGTCCTGGGCTTCTCCCTGTTCGCTGGCAAGCAGCTCTACGACTGGGCCCGGGGCGTGGCCGTCCGCACCCATCCCCTCCCCCAGATCGACCAAGTCGCTCAGATCCAGCAGGAGCCATCGCCGGGCCAGCCTCCCCGATCCGAGAGCCCAGGTGAGCAGGTCACCGGGGCGGCCAGCAGGGAGGATCCGAACCTCCAGCCTGTCTCCCAGCAGAACCTGCCCTTCACCCAGCTGAACATCCTGCTCCTGGGCACGGATGGCCGCCGGGACGAGAAGACCCCTCCTCGCACAGACACCATCATCGTGGCCACTCTGGACCTGGCTCACCAGCGGGCGGGCATCATCTCCTTGCCCCGGGATCTCTGGGTCCCCATCCCCGGCTATGACATCACCACCAAGATCAACACCGCCTACACCATCGGCGAGAACCGGGGCTACCCCGGCGGGGGCGCTCAGCTGACCAAGGATACGGTGAGCAGCTTCATCGGCCGCCCCATCGAGTACTACGTGCGCATCAATTTCCAGGCCTTTGTGGAGTTCGTGGACCTGATCGGGGGCATCGATGTGGACGTGCCCGAGACCATCCACGACGAGAAGTACCCCACGGACGACTACGGCTACCAGGTCTTCCACATCGAGGCGGGGCGGCAGCACATGGACGGGGAGACGGCCCTGAAGTACGTCCGCACCCGCAACACGGACAACGACTACAAGCGAGCCCAACGCCAACAGCTGGTGATCCGGGCCATCCTGAACAAGGTGCTCCAGGCGGACATGATCCCCACCCTGGTGGCCAAGGCCCCTCAGCTGCTGGCCACCATGCGCAACAGCATCGACACGGACATCCCCCTCTCCACGGCGGTGGATCTGGCCAACTACATCCGGCAACACTCCCTGCGCGAGATGCGCCAGCTGGTCCTGGACAACCGCTTCGGCGTGGAGAGCTACAGCGACGAGGGCGCCTGGATCCTGATCCCGGACCGCTCCCGCATCCGCCCGGCCCTGAACCAGTTCTTCGAGACCCCGCGGGAGCTCCTGGCGGCTGGCCCCACCATCCCGGCCAACAGCGTGGCCTCGGCCATCGCCCAGCAGGTCACGGACCCGGATCCCCAGGATCCTCACACAGTGGACGACGTGACCGCGGCCCGGTTGGAGATCCTGAACGGCACCGGCTATCCGGGGGTGACCGACCGGGTGCGGGCTCTGCTGGAGGAGCGGGGCTGGCAGGTGGTCCGGGTGGGCGAGGCGGATCGCAGTGACTATCGCCGCACCCTGCTGGTCAACTACCGGGCCTCGGATGAGCTGGTCCAACGGGTGGGACAGGACCTCTCCCTCCAGTCCAACCTGCCCAAGCTGAACGGCCTCACCATCTCCGACACAGTGGATCTGCGCATCGTCGTGGGCCAGGACTTCCTGAAGAACGTCCTGGGCGACACGGACCAACCCTGATC
>WGCB01000766.1 GCA_015494005.1 Caldilineaceae bacterium | reverse complement strand
TACCAGCGGCGAGAGGGCGGGCCGAACTCCGTGGCTCCCGTGCCCTCGATCCAGCACTGGTTCACCGCGTCCCAGCGCTCGCCGCTGTTGGGATAGGCCAGCAGGGGCCGGTCCGTGACCCCAGCTGCGGAACGGAGCAGGGGCTCCACGTAGGGCGGGGGCGTGCAGTTGAGCCCCACGGCCACGATCTGGGGCGAGGCGTTGGCCAGGGCCACGCACTCCCGGAAGGGCTCCCCGTGGCAGACGTGGGCTTCGTCGCAGCAGCTGAAGCTGAGCCAGGCCGGCGTCCCCGGGAACTCGGCCAGGAGTTCCACCAGGGCCTCCCCCTCTAGCTGGCAGGGGATGGTCTCGCAGGCCAGCAGGTCCGGCCCCGCGGCCACCAGTTCGGCCATGCGCGGCCGGTGCCAATCCCGGAGGGCCTGCTTGCTCAGCCCGTAGTCCCCCCGGTACTCGGAGCCGTCGGCCAGGAAGGCGCCGTAGCAGCCCACGGAGGCCGCCACCAGAGGACGCAGCCGCCCTTCCCGGTTGGCCGGATCGGCCCAGAACTGGTCCCGGGCCTCCTGGGCCAGCTGCACGCTCAGGCGCATGAGAGCCGCGGCCTCCTCCCGGCTCAGGCCCCGGGCCATGAAGCCCTGGAAGCTGGCCTGGTAGCTGGCGGTGATGGCCACGTCCGCGCCGGCCAGGAAGTAGTCGTAGTGGAGCTGCCGGATCATGGCCGGCGCTTCCAGGAGCACCTTGGCCGACCAGAGGGGATCGTTCAGGTCCGCGCCCCGGCGCTCCAGCTCCGTGGCCAGGGCCCCGTCCAGGATGACCACGCCGAAGCGGTCCAGGAAGGGCTGGAATGGGTTGGTGACAGCCGATTGGGGCATGGTTCCTCCCGTGGAGTGGTGATGCGGCCGCTGGGTCGGGCCATGCCCCAATTATAGCAGAGGAGAGCGGAAGGGCGACAAGGAGATACGGAGACACGGGGACAGGGTGTACTAACGCGGCCGGACCTTGCACCCCTTCACTGCATCCCTCAATCGCCCGCTCTTCCGGCTATCCCTTCATCCACGTCACTTCTCCTTCCCCCAACTGCTCCCGGGCGAAGGCCATCCCTGCCTGCAGGGCCTGCTTGTTCAGCTCCAGGAGGTGGGCGTGGCGCTCGGGCAGATGCTCGGCCAGGGCCTGCTCGATGGCCGCTGGCTCCAGGATGGGGCGCACGGCCAGCAGGGCTCCCAGCAGGATCACGTTGGCCAGTCGACGGTTGCCCAGCTCCGTGGCCATGTCGTCCGCGGGGACGGCCAGCACGGTGATGTCCTGGCGCTGGATGGGCCGCTGGACCAGGGAGCGGTTCACCACCAGTACGCCCCCAGGCTTGACCAGGGGCTCGTACTTGTCCGTGGAGGGCCGATTCAGGGTGATGGCCACGTCTGGGTTGCGGACCAGGGGCGCGCCGATGGGCTCGTCGCCGATGACCACGGTGCAGTGGGCGGTACCACCCCGCATCTCCGGCCCGTAGGAGGGGATCCAGGTGACCTGCTTGCCCGCGCCCAGCGCGGCGTAGGCCAGGAGTTGGCCGGCGAAGAGGACGCCCTGGCCGCCAAATCCGGCGATGATGATGGAAGTTTCCATGGCTCACTCCTTTCCGTTGCCCCGGTGTCGGCCGTTGCGGCCGTTCCCGGATGGAACCTTGGCGGCCTTCAGCTCCGGTGCCACCTTGAACTCACCCAGGGGATAGACCGGCACCATCTCGTCCCGGATGAAGGCTAGGGCCTGGCTGGGGGTCAGGCGCCAGTTGGTGGGGCAGGAGCTGAGCACCTCCACCAGCCCCAGGCCCAATCCCTGGAGCTGGGCCTGGAAGGCGTTGCGGATGGCCTTCTTGGTCTTGCGGATCTCCCCCACCGAGTGCATGGAGCGCCGGGCCGCGTAGGCCACGCCGGGCAGGGTGGCCAGCATCTCGGTGATGTGCAAGGGGTAGCCCTGGGTGGCCGGGTTGCGTCCAAGAGGGGAGGAGGTAGTCACCTGGCCGGGCAGGGTGGTGGGGGCCATCTGGCCGCCGGTCATGCCGTAGATGGCGTTGTTCACGAAGATCACCGTGATCTGCTCGCCTCGAGCCGCGGCGTGCAGGATCTCGTTGCCTCCGATGGAGGCCAGGTCCCCGTCCCCCTGGTAGGTGAAGATCACCCGGTCGGGCAGGACCCGCTTCAGGCCGGTGGCCATGGCCGGGGCCCGTCCGTGGGCCGCCTCGCAGCCGTCCAGGTTGAAGTACTCGTAGGCGAAGACCGCGCAGCCCACCGGGGCCACGCCGATGGTCCGATCCCGCACACCCAGCTCGTCGATCACCTCCGCGATGAGGCGATGGATGATGCCGTGGGTGCAGCCAGGGCAGTAGTGGGTCTGCACGTCTCGCAGAGATTCCGGGCGCTTGTAGACCAGGTTGAGGTTGCTCAGCGTGGGGGTTTCTTGGATGACCGGTGTGTCTGGCGTATCGGTCGTAACCGTCATGGTTCTTTCTCCTTTCCCTGTTCGTCGCTCACGTGCCGCGTCTGGGCCTGGGTGACGTCAGGCCATCACCGCTGCCTGCTCCGCCGGTTGGCGCTCCGCCACCTTCTCCTGGAGCGCGCCCAGGGCCTCCTGGATCTCGTCCGGCAGGGGGATGACGCCCCCCATGTGCCCCAGGAAGTGGATGGGCCGGCGATGGGCCACGATGCGCTCCACGTCCTCCAGCATCTGGCCGGCGTTCATCTCCGCCACCAGGACGCCCTTCACCTGGGGGATGAGCTCCTCCAGGGCCTGCTCCGGGAAGGGCCAGAGGGTGATGGGGCGGAAGAGGCCGACCTTCACCCCGGCGGCCCGGGCCTGGTTCACCGCGGAGCGGGCGATGCGCCCCACCGTGCCGAAGGCC
>WGCB01000765.1 GCA_015494005.1 Caldilineaceae bacterium | reverse complement strand
GGCAGGCCTTCGACAAGGCCATGCAGGAGGCAACCGGCAAGGAGCTGCGCAAGGGTCCGCGCGGTGGAGGGCGGACGGCGGAGAAGATCCTGGAGCACGTGGTGGAGACGGAGGCGAGTTACCTACGTCGCCTGGCCTGGAAGCCACCCAGGACGTCCGATCTCGGCCCCCAGGAGAGCCTGGAGCTCATCCGCCAGGCCGTCCTGGAGGCCCTGGCCCGGGCGGTGCGGGAGGGGCTGCCCGCACGGGGTCCCCGAGGTGGAGCCCTCTGGCCGCCCCGCTACTTCGTCCGCCGGGTGGCCTGGCATGCCCTGGACCACGCCTGGGAGATCGAGGACCGCCTTCCATGAGACCCGTCCGAGTGGTTCCCCCGGATCCCCGCTGGGCCGAGCGCTTCCGCCAGGAGGCCCCGGTGGTGGAGGCCGCCCTGAGCCCGGGCGTGGTGGCGCTGCACCACATCGGCAGCACCGCCATTCCCGGCATCTACGCCAAGCCCATCGTGGACATGCTGGTGGAGGTGGCGGACATCCAGGCCGTGGACCGCCGCGCCCCAGCCATGGAGGCCCAAGGCTACCAGGCCCTGGGAGAGTACGGCATTCAGGGACGGCGCTACTTCCGCAAGGATGGCCCTGGCGGCGTGCGCCTCTTCCATGTCCACGTCTTCCAGGTCGGCTCCCCTGGGGCCATGCGCCATCGGGCCTTCCGGGATTTCCTGCGTGCCCACCCGGCTTGGACCCAGCGTTACTCCGACCTGAAACGTCGGCTGGCCGCGGCCCACCCAGAGGACATGGAAGCCTACATGGACGGCAAGGACCCGTTTATCCAAGAGGTGGAAAGCCTGGCCCTGGCCTGGTGGCCGGCTTTTCAGACACCCAGCAAAGGAGCGACCATGTCTGAAGACCAACCCACCCTGCGCCTCTCTCTGCTGCCAGAACCACTCGCGATCTGCCGCCTGCCTCCCTCGGCCCTCATCCCGGCCTGGGCCATGATCGGCTCCTTCTTCACCCTCACCCGCACAGACGAGGAGCTCTCCATCGTCTGCCCGGCCGCCCGGGTCCCCGAGGAGGTGACCTGCGAGTCCGGCTGGCGGGCCCTGAAGGTGGCCGGCCCCCTGGACTTCGCCCTGACCGGGGTGCTGGCCTCCCTGGCCGGGCCCCTGGCCCAGGCGGGCATCAGCCTCTTCGCCGTCTCCACCTACGACACCGACTACCTGTTGCTGAAAGAGGAGCGCCTGGCCCAGGCCATCTCCGCGCTGCGGGCGGCCGGCCACCAGCTTGAGGAAGGGTGAGGGCTTGAGGCCCGGCTACAGGTCCAGCGCGGCCTGCAGAAAGGCCTTGATCCCCTCTCCACCGGCCAGATGGAGAAGCACACGCCCGTCCTCTTCGATGGCCAGGGTCAGCTCCAGGAAGGGGCAGCAGAGATGCTCCAGGGCCATATACTCGGCCAACGCCACCACCCGGGTCACGTGGAAGGCGAAGCGCAGCCCATAGCCGGACGGCGTCTCGTCCACATCCAGGATGCCGTCCCGCAGCTCCCCGTGGAGCTCGGTGTAGCGCTGCCGCTGGGCCGGGCTGAGGGCCTGGAGGTTGCAGGCCAGGCGCCTGTCTTCACGGTTCGTGTCGTTCATCTGCTTGCCTCCTGTCTGGGTCAAAGGCCGAACGTCGCCGTCCGGCCAGGGTGAACTTCGGATCCCAGGGTACACCTTCCAGTCGGCTAGAAGGCAAGAGGGAATTCCATGCCCGATTGGGAACCGGGAGGGGGTGCAAGGGTGCGATTCTGCAGCGGTTTTCGCCCTGTTTGACATTCCTCCGTAAGGCATCGTACACTGGAGACGACCATCGATCGACCATCACCCATATCATCCAAGCAGAACACCCCGCCATGACCCCCAACCATACCCCCGAACAACAGGCCCGCGAGAAAATCGATGCCATGCTGACCCGCGCCGGCTGGTCGGTGCAGGATAAGACGCGGATCGATTTCAGCCGCAGCCGGGGCGTGGCTGTGCGCGAGTATCCCACGGACACCGGCCCGGCCGATTATGTGCTGCTGGTGGACCGGCAGCCCGTAGGCGTGATCGAGGCCAAGCGGCCGGAGGTGGGATACAAACTGCACGAGGTGGAGAGCCAATCCCAAGGCTACGCCACGGCCCGCCTGAAGTGGTTTCGGAATCAGCAGCCCCTGCCCTTCATCTACGAGAGCAACGGCGAGATCACCTGGTTTCGGGATATCCGCGACCCCAAACCCCGCTCCCGGGAGGTCTTCTGGTTCCACCAGCCGGGGACGCTGGGGGCATGGATGGCGGAGGGGAAGACGCTGCGGGCCCGGCTGCAGGGGATGCCGCCCCTGCCCGAGGAGGGGCTGCGCCAGGTGCAGGTGCAGGCCATCCAAGCGCTGGAGGCGTCCTTTCGGGAGGGGAAGCCCCGGGCGCTGGTGCAGATGGCCACGGGCGCGGGCAAGACCTTCACCGCCATCACCGCCATCTATCGCCTGCTCAAGTACGCGGATGCCCGGCGGGTGCTCTTTCTGGTGGACACGCGCAACCTGGGCGAGCAGGCGGAGCAGGAGTTCATGCGCTATCTGCCCAACGACGACAACCGCACCTTCACCGAGCTCTACAATGTGCAGCGCCTGACCTCCAACCATATCGACGACGCCAGCCAGGTGGTGATCAGCACCATCCAGCGCCTCTACTCCATCCTCAAGGGCGAGCCCCTGGACGAGAGTGCGGAGCTGGTGAATCCGGCCGAGCGCAAGATCCTGCGCCGCGAGCCCATGCCCGTGGTCTACAATCCCGAGCTGCCCATCGAGTTCTTCGATTTCATCGTCATCGACGAGTGCCATCGCTCCATCTACAACCTGTGGCAGCAGGTGCTGGACTATTTCGACGCCTTCCTCATCGGCCTCACAGCCACGCCCGACGCCCGCACCTTCGCCTTCTTCCACGAAAACGTGGTCAGCGAGTACACCCACGAGGAGGCGGTGGCCGATGGCGTCAACGTGGGCTACGACGTGTACACCATCGAGACGGAGGTGACCCGGCAAGGCGCGGAGATCAAGGCGGAACAGTATGTGCCCAGGCGGGACAAGCTCACCCGGCGCAAGCGCTGGGAGCTACTGGATGAGGATGTGCGCTATACGGGCAGGGAATTGGATCGGGATGTGGTCAATCCCAGCCAGATCCGGCTGGTGCTGCGCACCTATCGGGACAAGCTGCCCGAGATCTTCCCCGGCCGGAAGGAAGTCCCCAAGACCCTGATCTTCGCCAAAAACGATAGCCACGCCGAGGAT
>WGCB01000764.1 GCA_015494005.1 Caldilineaceae bacterium | reverse complement strand
GCCCCTGCCAAGAGACGCACTGCGCCTTCTGCATTCTTCTTCCTCGCGCTGGGATAGGCTGCCAGGAGCCGAGCTGGGCAGCTCCGCCACCGAGCGGACGCGGGACAGCGGCGTCCTCGCTGGGTCTGTGCACCCTGGGATTGTAGCATGTGACCAGGGTCCGGTCAAAGTCGGGCCGGATCTCAGGTCAGCCGGGCTGCCCTCCCGCCGAGGGCTCCTCCCCGGCTTCCTCTGCCCGGGCCTTGGCTTTCTGGATGGCCACCTCCACCACCTGGCGCCGGTCGAAGTCCGGCAGTTTCAGGTAGTAGGCCGCGGCCTGGAAGAGGGCGTCCTGGGGGATGAGGCCGATGAGCTCGCTGCGGTCCATCTCCGTGCCCAGCTTGCGGGCCTCCTCCTTGATGGCCTCCACCACCACGTGGACAGGCGTGCGCTGGAAGTCGGTCAGGTTCATGCTCACCTGGGCCTGGCCCTCCACCAGCAGCCCCAGGGCCTTCACCGCGGGCAGGCCGCCGCTGCTCTCCCGGATGGTCTTGGCGATCTGCTTGGCGATGCTCACGTCGTCGGTCTTCAGGTAGACGTTGTAGGCGATGAGGAAGGGGCGGGCCCCCACGATCACCGCACCGGCCGGCCCCACCCGGGCAGGACCGAAGTCCGGCTCCCGCTCCGGGGTGCCGATCTCTTTCACCAGGGCCTCGAACTGGCCCTTGCGCACCTTGGCCAGGTTGCGCCGCTCTGGCCGGGTGGCCGCGGCCTCGTAGAGGTAGACGGGCAGCTCCAGCTCCTCGCCGATGCGCTGACCCAGGCGGCGGGCCAGCTCCACGCACTCCTCCAGGGTGATGTTCTGGATGGGCACGATGGGGATCACGTCCGTGGCGCCCAGGCGGGGATGCTCTCCCTGGTGCTCGAAGAGGTTGATGAGCTGGCTGGCCACCTTGGTGGCCTGGAAGAGTCCCTCCAGCACCGCGTCCGGCGGGCCCACCACGGTGATGACGCTGCGGTTGTGGTCCGGGTCGCTGCTCCGGTCCAGGATCAGGACGCCCGGCACCCGCAGGGCCGCCTCGATGGCGTCCACCACCTCCATGCGGCGTCCCTCGGAGAAGTTGGGCACAGACTCCACAAGCACTTCCCGGCTCATGATCGGCTCCTTTTTGGCGTGACGAGTTTTCTGGCGTGACGGGTGGGTTGAATGAACGGATGGCCATCCTGGCGGGGGCGATTCCATTGTACTGGGAAGGCGTGGATCCGCAAAGTGGCCGGGGTCTGGTTGACGGGCTGGAATGGTCCAGGGCCGTTTGAGGATCCAGGCGATCTCTGTTACAGTGGGCTCACACGCATCCCCGGAGGCGGGGAGAAGCCGCTCGTGAACGTTCAGGTGCAGGAGGCAGCAATGAACCTTCGGCCGTTGGATTGGTACCACCGTGTGAACAAGCAGATCGCCTCTTCCGCCCTGGGCAGCCAGATCCTGTCTCGGATCATGCACCGCCTGGATCGGCCCATCCTGCAGCTGACTCAGGGCCGGGCCTCCCTCACCGGTTGGCTGACCGGCCTGCCCATCATCAGCCTCACCACCCGGGGAGCCAAGAGCGGACAGCCCCGCACCCTGCCCCTCGTCGCCGTGCCGGACGGGGAGAAGCTCATCCTTATTGCCTCCAGCTACGGCCGTCCCCGCCACCCGGCCTGGTACCACAACCTGAAGGCCCATCCCGAGTGCCAGGTCACCTGGAACGGGCACACCCGCACCTATCGGGCCCAGGAGGCGGAGGGCCCAGAGCGAGAGCGCTACTGGCGCCTGGCCCTCCAGGCCTATCCTGGCTACCAGCGCTACCAGGAGAGGGCCCATCCCCGGCGCATCCCCGTGCTGGTCCTCACCCCTGTGGAGGAATGAGCCGTCCTTGACCTGAGAAATTTGGTGCGAACATGCTGCCTACGCCGCCGGATCCCTTCCCGCCTGTCCTCTCCCACTTCCAGGTGAAGCCCCTCCTGGCCGCCCGGCGCACTGGGGAGCCCAGGGCTCGCTTCTCCCTGGACCTGGGCCGCTCCTTCGTGGAGGTGGACCTGGAGCCCCAGGGCGTGCGCCTGCCGGACGGGGAGCTCCTGGCCTGGGAGCTCCTGGAGCGGATCGCTGGGGAGGAGAACGCCTGCTTCCTGGTCCAGGAAGGGGAGCTGGAGAAGATCCAGCGCTTCTCCCCGGCCTTCAACCGGGTCTACACCCTCTACCCCACGCCGGGGCCGCCCACCCTGCTCATCTCCGGCATCCCCATGCACCGCATCAAGGGGACGGACCCGGGCAAGGACACCCGGACCAAGATCCGGGCTGCGGGGCCTTTCACCGGCCCGGTGCTGGACACATCCACGGGCCTGGGCTACACGGCCATCGAGGCGGCCCGGCAGACGGACGAGGTGATCACCATCGAGCTGGATCCGGTGGTCCTGGAGGTGGCGGCCCTCAACCCCTGGTCCCTGAAGCTCTTCCGCAATCCCCACATCCACCAGCGCATCGGCGACAGCGCGGACGTGGTCCCAGAGCTGCCGGCGGAGCATTTCACCCAGGCGATCCACGACCCACCCATGTTCAGCCTGGCCGGCCAGCTCTATTCCACAGCTTTTTACCGGGAGCTGTGGCGGGTGCTGCGTCACCGGGGCAAGCTCTACCACTACATCGGCAACCCGGCAAGCAAGAGCGGCAAGAACGTCACCCGGGGCGTGATGCGTCGCCTGCAAGAGGCCGGCTTCGTCCGCGTCCGCCCCGTCCCTCGAGACTTCGGCGTCATCGCCTTCAAGCCATAGGCACATCGATTCTTTGGTGAGCTGCTAGCCCGCCTGGGGTCCTCCTGAGCCCATCCCCGGGCATGCAAAAGGGGCGCTGTCATCGCGACGGCGCCCCTTTTGTTCGTCGACTGCCTGGCTTGGATCCGGCCGAGCCAGAGCCCTACATCAGGGTTTGCAGTTTCTCCAGCAGCTCCCGGTTCCCCGGCTCGCTGAGGACGCTGCCATCCGGGAAGAGGATGGTGGGCACGGAGCGATGGCCGTTGTTGAGCCGCTCCACGATGCCGGCCGCGTCCGGGTGGTGGGAGATGTCGATCTCCTGGAACGGCACCTTCATGGACTTGAGCACCCGCTTGGCCCGCCAACAGTCCGGGCACCACTTAGTGGTGTACATGGTGATGGTGTCAGTCCCTGCGCCCTGTTCTCTGTTCATGCCACTCGTCATGATTGCCACTGCTCCTGTTTCTGTGATATGTTTGTGCAGGCTCATTTCTCATGGAAAGGTCCCGAAAAGTATACCACAACTTGCCCTGGAGACTGTGGGAAATATTACCGTGGGAGATGGCCCCAATCTCCCATCCTCCAGGCCGCTTTTCCGGATGTCATCACCCTTTCCTGCCATCCCCCGACCCTGTCATCATCGATCCTTGCCATCCACTGCCCCAGGAGGGTCGCTGCCATGTCTGCCCTGCCATCGTCACGCTCCGCCCTGCGCCCAGAGGAGATGCGGGACATCCCTGCCGAGCTCCAGGAGCTGGCCCATGAGCTGGAACGGGTCATCCGGGGCTCGGTGCGCTTTGACGGCTACAGCCGCATGCTCTACAGCACCGATGCCAGCAACTACCAGGTCCAGTCCCTGGGTGTGGTCATCCCCCAGAACGAGGAGGACGTCCAGGCTACGGTTAGCATCGCAGCCCGGCACGGCGCGCCCCTGCTGCCCCGGGGCGGCGGCAGCTCCCTGGCCGGCCAGGCCGTGGGACCCGCCCTGGTCCTGGACTTTTCCCGCCACCTGGACCGGCTCCTGGAGGTGGACCCGGAGGCAGCCACGGTGACCGCCCAGCCCGGCCTGACCATCGACGCCCTGAACCGGGCCGTGGCTCGCCATGGCCTGATGCTGGGGCCGGATCCGGCCAGCGGCAACCGGGCCACCGTGGGGGGCAGCCTGGGCAACAACGCCACGGGCAGCCACAGCATCCTCTACGGCATGATGGCCGACAACGTCCAGGCGGTGGATGTGGTGCTGGCCGACGGCTCTCGGGCCCACTTCGGCCCGGTGAACCCCCAGGCCTTGGCCGTGCGCGGACGGCGGGATGGCCTGGAAGGGCGCATCTACCGGGAGCTGCCCGGGATCGTCCAGGGCGTCATGGACGAGATCCTGGCTCGCTGGCCCAAGCACTGGCGCCGGGCCTCGGGCTACAACCTGGATCGCCTGGCCGCGGCCCTCCTGCCCCCGGAAGAGCGGGCCAAGCTCTCCGGCGGCACCCGCTTCCGCCCGGCCCTGGCCGATCCCACCCGGATCCAGCACTTCAACCTGGCCCAGCTGGTCACCGGCAGCGAGGGCACCCTGGCCGTGGTCACCCAGGCCACCCTGGGGCTGGTCCCTCGACCGGCCCACAAGGCCCTGGCCATCGTCCACTTCGACCGCCTGCTGGACGCCTGCACCGCCATCTGCGACATCCTGGAGACCGAGCCCAGCGCCTCGGAGCTCATGGACAAGCATCTCATGGACCTGGCCCGGGCCCAGCCGGAGTGGGCCAAGCGCATGCACTTCGTGGAGGGGGATCCGGCCGCGGTGCTGGCCACCGAGTTCTACGGGGAGTCGGAGGGGGAGCTGCTGGCCAAGCTGGAGAAATTGGAGGCCCACCTGCGTCGCCGGGGCTGGCGGGGGCCGGTGAAGCGCATCCTGGACCCGGCCCGGCAGGCGGAGGTGTGGGAGGTGCGCAAGGCCGGGCTGAACCTGCTCATGAGCCGCCGGGGAGACTACAAGCCTGTGCCCGGCATCGAGGATGTGAGCGTGCCGCCGGAGCGCCTGGCCGATTACCTGGGCGAGATCCTGGACTACTGCCAGGCCCAGGAAGGCATCCTGGGGGTGGCGGTCTACGCCCACGCTTCCGCCGGCTGCCTGCACGTGCGTCCCCTGCTCGACCTGAAGAGCGCCCAGGGCGTGCGCCTCCTGGAGCAGGCGGCCCACTTCGCCGCCGGCCTGGCCGTGAAGTACGGCGGGGCCATGAGCGGCGAGCACGGGGACGGCCTGGCCCGCAGCTCCCTCAACCCCCAGATCTTCGGCCCGGTCCTCTACCAGGCCCTGCGGGAGGTGAAGCAGCTCTTCGACCCGGACAACCGGCTCAACCCAGGCAAGGTGGTGGACGCCCCGCCCCTGACCGAGCACTTGCGCTATGGCCCGGACTACCGCACCCTGGAGCTGGTCACTGTTTTCGACTGGAGCCGGGATGGGGGCTACGCGCCGGCCATCGAGATGTGCAACGGCGCGGGGGTCTGCCGCAAGCTGGAGGTGGGGACCATGTGCCCCAGCTTCATGGCCACCCGGGAGGAGCGGGACAGCACCCGGGGGCGGGCCAACGCCCTGCGCAACGCCCTGGCCGGCCGCATCCCCCAGGAGGAGCTCTTCGCCCCGGAGATGTACGGGGTGCTGGACCTCTGCCTGGGCTGCAAGGCCTGTCACAGCGAGTGCCCCTCCGCGGTGGACATGGCCCGGATCAAGGCCGAGTACCTGGTCCACTACTACCGGCGCAACGGCCTGCCCCTCTTTAACCGCATGATGGGCCTGCTGCCTCAGCTGAACCGGCTCCTCTACGCCACGGCCCGGGTGGTGAAGCCTCTGCCTGGCCTGGTCAACTGGGCCCTGGCCACGCCCCCGGCCAAGCTCCTCCTGAAGCGGATGGGTGTGCATCCGCGTCGCCGCCTGCCAGCCTACGCGCCCCAGCCCTTCTCCGCCTGGTTCCAGGCCCGGTCCGGGATCCAGCCCCTCTCGGCCCTGGATGGGGCAGAGAAACCGGTGATCCTCTTCCACGACACCTGGCTGGAGTACAACGATCCAGCCATCGGCTGGGCCATGGTCCAGGTGCTGGAGGCGGCCGGCTACCAGCTCTTCCTGGCGGAGAAGCGGGCCTGTTGCGGGCGGCCTCTCATCACCGGCGGCCAGGCGGACAAGGCCCGGCGCTACGCGGACCACAACGTGGCCCTGCTGGCCCCCTACGCGGCCCGGGGCGTGCCCATCCTGGGCGCGGAGCCCAGCTGCATCCTGACCCTGCGGGACGAGTACCCGGATCTGGCCCAGGACAAGGAACAGGCCCGGGTGTTGGCGTCTGGGGCGTTCACCTTCGAGGAGTTCGTGGTGCGGGAGGCGGAGGCGGGGCGTTTCGCGCCGGTCTGGCGGCCGGACCCAGGGCGGGTGCTGCTCCACGGGCACTGTCACCAGAAGGCGCTGGTGGGGAACGAGGCCAGCGTGGCGGCGCTGGAGCTGGCCGGCTACCAGGTGGAGGTGATCCCGTCGGGCTGCTGCGGCATGGCCGGGGACTTCGGCTACGGGGTGGAGCACTACGAGATCAGCCGCCGGGTGGGGGAGGACCGGCTCTTCCCCGCGGTGCGAGCCGCCGGCGCGGACCAGCTCATCGTGGCCAGCGGGATGAGCTGCCGCCACCAGATCGACCACTTCACTGGGCGGCAGCCGGTGCACCTGGCCCAGGCGCTGGCCCTGGCTCTAGCCAGATGACCGGGGATCGGGCTCGGCGCCCAATGGATCGGTCGCCCGATCACCCGATCAGCTTCAATATCTCCGGGCCGTAGGTTTTGGCCTTCCATGGACCCACCCCGGGGATGCGCTGCAGTTCCTCCAGGGAGCGGGGAGCCCGCCGGGCCATGGCCAGCAGGATCTCGTTGCTGAAGACGATGTCCGGGTCCACGCCCCGTTCCTGGGCCTTCTTCGTGCGCCAGCGGCGCAGGGCGTCGTAGCGGCGAGCCGTCGCCCCCTCCAGGCGCAGGTCCGGCCGGGGATGGGCCTCGGGGAAGGCGGGCAGGGGACGGGACGCGCCCCGCTCCAGGGCCTCCAGGATCTCCTCGCCGAAGCGCTGGGCCTGGCGCTCGCTCACCCCGTGGATGGCCTCCAGCTGCCGCAATGACCTGGGCCGGGCCTTCACGATCTCCACCAGGGCCTTGTCGTTGAGCACCTTGAAGGGCGGCCGATCCAGCCGCTGGGCCGTCTTCTCCCGCCACAGCCAGAGCTCCTGGAGCACCCCAGTCTCCGCCCGGGAGACATCCCGGGTGTGCTTCATCTGCCAGAAGGACATCTCGTCCCGCTCTTTGGGCGTGTAGACCACCTGCTCCAGGGCCTGGAAAGCCTCCTGGGCCTCTTCCCAGCGGCCGGCCTGCTGCAGCTCCAGGATCTGCCTCTCCCGCAGCGCGGGCAGGTAGTGGGTGTCCAGCTGGGCGTAGTGCATCTGCTTGGCCGTGAGGGGACGGCGGCCCCAGTCGGTCAGCTGCATGCGCTTGTTGCTGACCACGCCGAAGTGCTCCTGGAGGATGGCGGCCAGGCCGGAGCGAGGCCAGCCCAGGATGCGGGCAGCCAACTGGGTGTCGAAGACGTTGCGGAAGCTGAACTGGAAGTCCCGCTGCAGGATGATGATGTCGTTCTCCGCGGCGTGGATGATGACCTGGACAGCCGGGTCCGCCATGAGCGCGCCCAACTCGCCCAGCTGCTTCAGGCGCAGGGGATCCAGCAGGTAGTCCACCACCTGGCTTGGGTCCGGCCTGGCTGGGTCCGCGTAGGCGGTGAGCTGGATCAGGCAGACTCGAGGGTAGTAGCGGAAGTAGCTGTCGCTCTCCGTGTCCAGGGCCAGGAGAGGCTGATCCTGCAGGTGGGCCATCATGCGGGCGTACTCCTGGCCCGTCTGCACCAGGATGGGCGCCGGGAGCTGGCCGTTGGGGCTCTGCCCGGCGGACGAAGCCGGTCGAGAGCGTTTGCTGCGACGGGATCGGCCGGAATGGGACCGATGGGACTGAGGTCGGGATGATTTCATGGAATGACGATGCTCGTTCTACTGGCTGAACCAGTGTGATGGTGGCCTCAACAGGATTTGGCGGCGAACATGGCGGCGCAGGGGGCGAGGAAGTGAGGAGGCACTGAAACGGCGATCCGCACAACCCGCCCCGGCTGTTGACGACCGATTCGGTGCCCTCGGAAGATAGGGGAGGGGCGACTTGCGGCCCTATCATACCCCGGGGCAAGTTTCCCTGTCAATTGTGGTTCAGGAACTGCAGTGCAGGAGCGCTCCGACGTCACCAACGCCGGTTGATGTCCGGGGAAGCTCGGGCAAGTATCGTCGAAAAGACAGTTTTGTTTGCTGGAAATTCTGCTATAATGGGGCTGCCTGGACCAAACCAGGTCGCCCTTTTTCAATGCAGTTTCCTCGCCCGGACGTTCGGCTCCTTCTCCTCGCCACGACGAGATCGCCACCTCCGGCCATTCCTCACTCGATTCCCAAAGGAGGTCACATCCATGCAAAGCGCGCAACGGGCCAGCCAGGGAGCCTGGCAGCCCCCACCGGACCGGGTGGCCCAGGATCGGCGCGGGCTCTGGATCGCGTCCATGCTGGAGCTGCTGGGCCTGGTCCTCTTCGTCGGCCTGTTCAACTTCCTGCTGCCGGACCTGGGCCAGGGTCTGGACGGGCTCCCCCTGATCCTCCTGGGCCTGGCGATGAGCCTGGTCCCAGCCGCCCTGTGGATGCTCTTCTTCCACCGCCTGGATCGCCTGGAGCCCGAGCCGAAAGGCAAGATCGCCCACATCTTCTTCCTCGGCGCCCTGGTGACCGGAGCCATCGTCCAGCCGCTGCTGCAGAGCCTCTTCGACGTGGACGCCTGGCTCTACGCCAGCTGGGCCACGGAGCTTTTCGGCGGCATCCTGGTGGTGGGGGTGCTCCACGCGTTGACTGTCTACCTGGTGGTGCGCTACGGCATCTACACCGACCCGGAGTTCGACGAGCGGGTGGACGGGGTCATCTACGCCACGGCTGCAGGGCTGGGGCTGGCCACGGTGCTGAACTTCGAGTACGTGGTGGCCCACGGCGGGGTGGACCTGGACGTCGGCTCCATCCGCATGGTGATCAACGCCCTGGCCTATGCCAGCTTCGCTGGGCTGCTGGGCTACTTCCTGGGCCAGACCCGCTTCGAGAGCACGCCCCCGGCCTATCTGCCCGCCGGTTTCGGCCTCTCCGCGGCCTTCATCGGCCTCTTCTTCTTCCTGGAAGACCGAGTGACCAGCGCCGGCTTCCAGGTGAACAGCTGGGCTGGCCTCATTCTCGCCCTGGTAGTGGCGGGGATCACCCTGAGCCTGATCTTCTGGCTGGTGCAGCGGGCCAACGAGGAGACCCTGCGCCTGGCCCAGGCCGGTCCAGCCCGGACCACGGCTCCGGTCGAGCCAGCCAGCCCCCCAGGATCCCCCGGTGGATCCTCCCCTGAACCCTCCCACGAATCCCAGGAGGTGGAGCCATGAGCGCGCTTCTGGACGCCCTGCGCCGACCCAGCGTCACCAACCAGCCGCCCACGGCCCGGGAGCAGTGGCGCAACGACATCGCGGTGCTCCTGGTGGCCCTGGTGGCCCTGCTCCTGGGATGGACCATCCGCAACGCGGTGGTGGACGCCCGCAGCCAACTCTCCCTGGGCGAGGGCCTGCCCACCCTGGAGTATCCCCGCTCCTGGCTCCAGCAGGGCGGGGAAGGGCTGCTCTTCCAGGCTGTGGATCCGGCCAGCGCCAGCACCTTCGACGCTCGCCTCTCGGTCGCCCTGCGAGAGGCGCCCGAGGAGCAGACCCTGGCCATGGCCGAGATGACTTGGCCCCTCCAGCGCAGCAAGGAGTTCCAGTGGTTCCGCCACCTGAGCACCACCCCGGTGACCGGTCCGGATGGCCGCCCGGCCCTGCGGGTGGAGTACGCCTACATCGCGGACCCCACCCGGGCCAGCGGCGGCAACGGCCTGCCCGTGGTGGTCCGGGCTCAGGATCTTCTCTTCCTGGCCGGTGAGGCCCTGGACACCCGGCTGGTGGTGGTGACCGTGGCCGCGGACGCGGACGAGTGGAGCGAACACGCAGACCAGTTCCAGGCCATCTTCCAGAGCCTGGGCGTGAAGGAGGGAGAACAATGAGGCATCCATCGGGCAGTTTCTCCCCTGGACGACCCCGGCCCCAGGGAACCGTCCCGGGCCTGGGGAGTCGGGGCTGGCTGGCGCTGCTGGCCCTGGCGCTGGGGCTGGGCCTGGCCTTCGCCGCCGGCTCCGCGGACGCCATCGAGCGCCAACCCCTGAACACCGCCATCCTGGCCACGGTGCGAGTCATCGTGCCCGTGGCCGACGAGCCGGACGCCTACAGCACCGGCAGCGGCACGGTCCTGGACGACCAGGCTGGCCTGATCCTGACCAACTACCACGTGATGGGGGACATGGAGACCCGGGATCCCTACAACCGGGAGGGCCTGGCCGCCATCGCGGTGACGCCCCCGGATCTGCGGGGCAACGCGGTGATCCGATACTGGGCCCGCATGGTCAAAGGCGACCCGGACCTGGACCTGGCCCTGCTCCAGATCATCGCCCCCTTCGAGGACACGGAGGCTCCCCTGCCCGAAGATCTGGGGCTGGTGGCCATCCCCGTCGGCGACAGCCAGGCCCTGCAGTTCGGCGACGAGCTGAACATCATCGGCTTCCCTGGGGTGGGGGGTAGCAGCGTCACTTTCACCGCGGGGCTGGTGGCCGGTTTCGCGGACGAGGATGGCGACGGCTACGCGGAGTGGATCAAGACGGACGCGGAGATCAACCGGGGCAACTCCGGCGGCCTGGCCGCCAACGCCGCGGGGGAGTTCGTGGGCGTCCCCACCCAGGCCCGCACGGACATCGGGGCCATCAACCTGATCCGGGACGGCAACCTGGCCCTGGAGTTCGCCCGGGATCTCTCCATGGACGAGGGCGCGGACCAGGCGAGCCGGGACCCGGACGCCCCCTTCGTGGCCAAAGTCACCTTCGCCAAGGCCGTCGATGCCGCGGGGAACCCCCAGGGCGCGTTGGCGTGCGTTTCCCCAGCGGCACGGACGTGCTCTACGCCACCTTCGAGTACGGTAATTTTCAGGAAGGGGACTCCTTCGAGTACATCTGGCGCCGGGATGGCTTCCAGATCTTCCAGGACAAGGTGGTCTGGCGCTTCGGCAAGGAGGGGGCCACCTGGGTCAACGTCTTCCAGGACGGGGGCCTGGAGGACGGCTACTACGAGCTGGAGATGCTCCTGGAGGGCGAACCCCTCTTCCGGGACGGCGTGGTCATCGGGGATGCGACCCCACCCGGCCAGGGCAGCTTCGGCCCCATCACCTTCGCAGCCGGTGTCTCGGAGGACGACCAGCCGGTGGATCCGGGCACGGTCTTCAGCGACGTGAAGGAGGTCTACGCCTTCTTCCGCGCGGAAGGGATGGAGAACGGCACGGTCTGGTCCCGGAAGTGGTACCTGGACGACGAGCTGGTGGCCGAGAAAGAGGCAGTCTGGAACGGAGCCGAGGAAGAAGAGACCTGGCTCAGCATCGTGGCCAAGGAGAAGCTGCCGGTGGGACGCTACCGGCTGGAGCTTTTCATCGAGGGTGAGCGGGTCCAGAGTGGCCGTTTCGACGTGGCTGCGCCGGAGGAAGTGGCGGACGAGCCGGAGCCGGTGCTGGTGGTGGGCCGGATCGTGGAGGCGGGCAACAAGCGCCGGGGCGTGGAGGGGGCGACTGTCCTGTTCCTCAACCCGGGCGTCACCGTGGACGAGTTCCTGGACGACCCCAAGGACAGCCTGGTCTACGCTGGCGGCGTCTCCGACGAGGAGGGCTACTACCAGCTGGATCGAAAACTGGTACCCGGGTCTTCTTTCAGCGTGGTGGTTTTTCACAAACAATATAAGTTGATTGCCGTAGACGATTTCCAGATCGATCCCGAGGCAACCAGCCCGTACGAAGTCAACATCACCATGAAACGGCGCTAGATCCGTTTGGGTGAGGCAGGGCAGGAGAAGGGCAGGCCAGGGTTTGCGGCCCGGCCGCCCTCTCCCCTCCGCCATCGCTGCGTCCAGGACGCGCCCATCCGCATCGGCGCCCGTCCGACTGCTCAAAGGAGTTGTACCATGAACGAACCAGCCAGGCGGCTGTTCGCATCGCCCCATCCGGCCACGAAACTACTCGCTGGGAGCATTCCGGCCCTCCTCCTCGGAATGCTCTTTTTCGTGGGCCTGCTCGCCCCCCAGGATGCCCAGGCCGAGACCCCTTGGCCGGAGATCCAGCTGACCCCAGTGGCCAGTGGCTTCACCAACCCGGTCCACGTGACCCATGCGGGGGATGGCAGCGGCCGTCTCTTCGTGGTGGAACAGGCCGGGCGCATCTGGGTGATCCGCAACGGCAGCGTGCGGCTGAACGATCCCTTCCTGGACATCACGGACCGGGTGTTGAGCGGCTCGGAACGGGGGCTCCTCAGCGTGGCTTTTCCTCCCAACTTCGCCCAGACCGGCCACTTCTACGTGAACTACACCGATAAGCAGGGAGATACCCGGGTCGCCCGTTACCAGGTGACCAGCAATCCCGACGTGGCCGATCCCAACAGCGAGCAGGTGATCCTGGCCGTGGACCAGCCCTACGCCAACCACAACGGCGGGCAGCTGGCCTTCGGGCCGGACGGCTACCTCTACATCGGCATGGGGGACGGCGGCAGCGGCGGGGATCCCCAGGGCAACGGTCAGAACCTGGGCACCCTCCTGGGCGCGCTCCTGCGCATCGACGTGGAGAGCGGCTCGCCCGTCACCTACACCGTGCCCGGGGACAATCCCTTCGTGGGCAACCCCAATGCCCGGGGCGAGATCTGGGCCTATGGCCTGCGCAACCCCTGGCGCTTCTCCTTCGACACCGCCACCGGGGACCTCTACATCGGCGATGTGGGGCAGAACAAGTGGGAAGAGATCGACTTCCAGCCGGCATCCAGCAGCGGCGGCGAGAACTACGGCTGGAACATCATGGAGGGGAACCACTGCTACGGTTCGGGCT
>WGCB01000763.1 GCA_015494005.1 Caldilineaceae bacterium | reverse complement strand
GCTCGGAGATGTGTATAAGAGACAGGGGCCTCCTGGCCGGGGCTGGGGGCTAGCTTGACCCGGTCCTGCCCCTGGAGGGCCAGCAGCCCTTGGGCCACCTGCTCCGGCGTCACCTCCAGGAGCTGGGCGGCCTGGGCCAGGAGCTCTCGGCTGGGCAGGAAGACGTGCCCCTCGTCCGTGGCCTGGTTCAGGGCATACTCCACGCCCGCGGCGATGCGCTGGGGCGCGTCCGGGGGGATGCCCAGGGAGCGGGCGATCTTGTCCGCGGTGAGGAAGCCGATGCCGTAGATCTCCTGGGCCAGGCGGTAGGGGTTCTCCCGCACGATCTGGATGGCCTGGTCGCCGTACTGCTTGTAGATCTTGGTGGCCAGGCTGGTGCTGACCCCGTGGCTCTGGAGGAAGATCATCACCTCCTTGATGGCCCGCTGCTGGGCCCAGGCCTGGGTGATCATGGCCACCCGCTTGCGCCCCACGCCCGGCACCTCCAGCAGCCGCTCCGGCTCGTGCTCGATGATGTCCAGGGTCTCCAGCCCGAAGTGGGCCACGATGCGTCGGGCCGTGACCGGGCCGATGCCCTTGATCAGCCCGCTGCCCAGGTACTTCTCCAGCCCGGCGATGGTGGCCGGCAGGACCGTGCGCATGCGCTCCACGGTGAACTGCTTGCCGTACTCCGGGTGGACCGTCCAGCGCCCCTGGAGTTCTACCGCCTCCCCCACGTTGATCCCGGCCATGTTGCCCACGACGGCCACCTCCTTGTCCCAGGGCTGCAGATGGCGCGGGCGGCGCTCCGGGGCCAGTTTGGCCACGGTGTAGCCGTTCTCCGGGTTGTGGAAGGTGATGCGCTCGATGACGCCGCGCAGGGTGTCCATGGTCGGGCCGTGGGTGTGCTGGGTGCGTGCTGGATGCCTTCCGGAGGGCCGCTCTCCTCCTGGGAGGGCGGGCCAGGGAGCCCCTCTCGGGCCGCGCGAACTGCGTCTTCAGGGTAGCAGATCGATGGGCTAGGAGCAAGTGAGCTGGCTCCAGGTTGAGGCGCCTCGCCCAGGGGATCGCTGGGGAACCAAGCCTCTGCCCCGTGCGTTCTGAAGCATGGGCAGCCGGGCCTTGGCGACCTGTTTTTTTCCGCTTTGGCGTGGCGGTTTCCGCGGTCAGAGATCCCCCGACAAGGGCCTGGAAATTTAATGTCCGCTTAGGAGGCTCTCTCTGAAAATTTGGTGATCCAGGGGAAGTATGCTATAGTATTCACGTTCAGCTGGGACAGTCGCCTTGGTATTCCAGCGCTGTCTTGGCCACCTGCCTTCCTAGAACGGCGGGCGCATGCTCTCCACCAGGGTCACATCGACCTTGGGTTTTCCAAAGAAAGGAGCTAGGAGTACCGAATGAGCATCACGAAGCAGGAAAAAACCGAGATCATCGAGGAGTTCCGTATCAGCGAGAACGATACGGGCTCACCGGAGGTGCAGGTGGCGCTGTTGACCACGCGGATCAATGCGCTCATCGAGCACTTGAAGACCCACAAGCACGATGAGGGTTCCCGCCGGGGCCTGTTGAAACTTGTGGGGCAGCGCAGGCGGCAGCTGGCCTATCTGGCCCGGAAAGATCACCGGCGCTATCGCCAGCTCATCGAGCGGCTAGGTCTGCGACGATAATGGAAGCAGGGGGGGCGGTGGCTTGATCGAACCGTCCCCTTTTTGCATGCTCCCTGGTCTGGTCGGGCCGACTCTGGGCCCAGGGAGTCGAACGTGAAGTCGGCGCGATTTGTCAGCAGGATCTTCGCCAGGCGCCAGCCACTGAACCAGTGACACCCTGGGTGACATGCTTGCCCGAGCCGTGTGCGAGGTCCGGCATTGGAGAGTGGGACGAAGCCGTCCCGTTTCGCCTCACTCTCCAGTTCCGCACCTCGTCCGCTCGGAGAGCATCTCCCACGGTTCACTGTGCAAAAGCAGCTGGCCTCTGTCGAACGATCTGGTGGTACCGATCGGACAGTGGCCTTTTCGCGCGTGGCATCCGCAACACGCTGATCCACAGCCAGAATGGGCCACGAGCAAACCAGGCCACGAGCAACGTAGGCCACAAGCAACAATGTAGCGGCCCAGGAGCACCCAACAGGGCCCTGGGCGAACCAGAAGGAGAAGAAAAAATGAGTACAAGCAACAACGAGGTGCAGACAATGCATGACACACCGGAAGATCTAGTGGAGAAACTCCGTCTCTTCGACGGTGGCAAGACCTATGTCACCCATGTGGGGGACCGGCCCGTGGCCATCGAGACGGGCGTGCTGGCCCAGCAGGCCGGCGGCGCGGTGACCGTCCGCAGCGGCGACACGGTGATCCTGGCCACGGCCACCATGAGCCGGGAGCCCCGACCGGGGATCTCGTTCTTCCCCCTGACCGTGGACTTCGAGGAGAAGCTCTACGCGGCCGGGCGCATCCCAGGCAGTTTCTTCCGCCGGGAAGGACGCCCCAGCGAGCAGGCCATCCTGCTCTGCCGCCTGGTGGATCGGCCCCTGCGGCCCCTGTTCCCCAAGGGCTTCCGCAACGACGTGCAGGTTATCCTGACCGCCCTGAGCTCCGACGGGGAGCACCTGCTGGATCCCCTGGCCATCATCGCCGCTTCCGCGGCCCTGGCCATCAGCGACATCCCCTGGAACGGGCCGGTGGGCGGCGTCTCCGTGGGCTACGTGGACGGGGAGTACATCCTCAACCCCACCGCCTCGGAGATGGAGCACAGCACCCTGGATCTGCACGTGGCCGGCACCGAGGAGAACATCCTCATGGTGGAGTCCGGCGCCCATGAGCTGCCCGAGGACATCGTCCTGGAGGCCCTGCGCCTGGCCCACGAGGCCATGCAGCCGGTGATCCAGACCATCCGCCAGATGCAGGCGGACCTGGGCAAGCCCAAGGTGACCGATTACAAGGTCTTCCTGCCCAAGGAGGAGACCGTGGCCCTGGTCAAGCAGCTGGCCGAGGAGAAGATCAAGGCCCTGGTGGCCGAAGGCCGGGACAAGATGGGCTTCAAGGAGGGCCTGCGCCAGATCCAGGACGAGGTGGACGCGGCTCTGGCCGACAAGCTGGAGTCCGGCGAAGTCTCCGCACTGGACGTGGCGGAAGCCATGGCGGGCCTGGTGAAGGAGGCCATCCGCCAGCGCATCCTCCAGGAGGGGCTGCGACCGGACGGCCGAGATCCCGAGACCATCCGGCCCATCCGTGTGCAGGTGGGGCGCATCCCCCGGGTGCATGGCAGCGGCCTCTTCATGCGAGGCGAGACCCACGTGCTCACCATCGCCACCCTGGGCACACCGGGCGAGGCCCAGCGGCTGGACACCCTCCAGCCGGAGGAAGAGAAGCGGTACATCCACCACTACAACTTCCCGCCCTACAGCACAGGTGAGGCCTATCCTCTGCGGGGGCCCAAGCGCCGAGAGATCGGCCACGGCGCCCTGGCCGAGCGAGCCCTGCTCCCGGTCATCCCAGAGGATTTCCCCTACACCCTGCGCCTGGTGAGCGAGGTGCTGAGCAGCAACGGCTCCACCAGCATGGCGTCCGTCTGCGGCAGCACCCTGGCCCTGATGGACGCAGGCGTGCCCATCGACGCCCCGGTGGCCGGCATCGCCATGGGGCTGATCCAGGACGCCGAGACCGGCGCCTACAAGGTGCTGAGCGACATCCAGGGCATGGAGGACGCGCTGGGTGACATGGACTTCAAGGTGGCCGGCACCCAGCACGGCATCACCGCCCTGCAGATGGACATGAAGATCAAGGGGCTGGACTTCAACATCCTCCGGGAGGCCCTGGAGCAGGCCCGCCAAGGCCGGCTCTACATCCTGGACAAGATGCTGGCGGTCATCCCCGAGCCTCGGGCCGAGCTGAGCCCGCTGGCTCCGCGCATCCTGACGGTGCACATCGATCCGGCCAAGATCGGCCAGATCATCGGCCCCGGCGGCAAGACAGTGCGGGCCCTGCAGGAGAAGTACAAGGTGAAGGTGGACATCGAGGAGGACGGCACCGTCTTCATCGCTGGCTCCGACGGCGCCCTGGCCGAGCAGGCCCGGGAAGAGATCGAGTCCATGACCGAAGAGGTGGAAGTGGGCAAGATCTACACCGGCGTGGTGGTGCGCACCGAGCCCTACGGCGTCTTCGTGAAGCTCACCCCGAACGTGGACGGCATGGTGCACATCAGCCAGCTGGCCGACTATCGGGTGGAGAACGTGGAAGAGGTGGCCCGGGTGGGCGACGAGCTCACCGCCATGGTCATCGACGTGGACCCGGCCTCGGGCAAGGTGCGGCTGAGCCGCCAGGCGGTCCTGGAAGGCTGGACGGCCGAGGAGGCCCGGGAGAAGGACCGAGGCGGTCGTCGCGGTGGCGGCGGTGGCCGGCGCGGGGATCGTCGAGGCGGCGATCGGCGGGGTGGCCGAGGCGGCCGCCGCGACTCTCGCCCTCGGCGCTAATTCCGCCTGCACCAGGCAACCAGCCGACGATGGAAAACGCCGGGGGAGATCCGTCTCCCTCGGCGTTCTTGCTTTTGCTGGTTTTTCCGGCCTTTCGGCCCCGTGTTTGCCCGCTGTATGCCCTTCCGACCCAGGTTTGGTATACTGTGGGGGCATGCTGTGAGGAACTGACCCTGGGCCCTCCTGTCTGACGAGCGGCCCACCCTGTGGAGCGACGCAACCATGGATCCGCAAGAACACCCTTTCGCCCAATCGCCCGATATCCACTCGCCTGACCCGGCCCCCACCGGCCACCGGCCCGGGGATCCGTCCGCTGGGCCCCTGGCCCCTGCCGAGGAGGCCATGTCCCCCCTTTCCTTCGGCCGCTTCTTCCTGAAGGAAGTGATCCAGATCATTCTGCCAGCCATCGTGCTGGCCGTCACCATCCATCTCTTCCTGGCCCAGGCCACGGTGGTCTACGGCCAGAGCATGGAGCCCAACCTGCACCCCCTGGAGCGGCTGGTCATCGAGAAGGTGAGCTACCGCCTGCACCCACCGAAACGCTTCGACATCGTGGTGGTGGATCTGCCCATCATGGATGAGCTCCTGATCAAGCGCATCGTGGGCCTGCCTGGCGAGACGGTGGAGATCCAGGACGGCATCCTCTACATCGACGGCCAGCCCGTCCCCGAGCCGGAAGAACGCTTCGCGGACGGCACCAACCTGGCCCCGGTCACCTTGGGGCCGGACAGCTATTTTGTCCTGGGGGACAACCGGGCCAACAGCAACGACAGCCGGGTCTTCGGGCCCATCCACCGCAGCAACATCGTGGGCCGGGCCTGGCTCCGCTACTGGCCCCTGGAACGCATCACCCAATTCGAGTAGCCCGCTCGGATCCCCTGCCCCCACCCTGCGCCCGGATATGACCTCCACCCGCTGGAACACCACCACCAAGATCGTCGTCGTGGCCCTGCTCTCCTTGCTGGCCGTGGCGCTCCTGGTCACCTTCCGGGTGATGATCCGGCCCACCATCATCGCTCTGCTCCTCACGTTCGTCCTCCAGCGGCCGGTGAACTGGATCCAGCGGCGCAGCGGATGGAGCCGAGGCCTCTCCATTGCCCTCATCTACCTGTTTCTGCTGGCCCTCATCGCCCTGACCCCGGCCATCTTCATTCCCCGGCTGGTGGATTCCTTCCGCTCCCTGCGGGTGGCTCTGGAGGCCCTGGTCCAGGATCTGCAGACCGCCGTGCCTGGCCCCCTCCTCACCCTGGGCGAGTACGAGCTCAGCGTGGAGGGCATGCTCCAGCAGCTGGGCGCCATCCTCCAGGACATCCTCTCCCCGGCCGCGGCCGGCGCCCTGGACTTCGCCCTGAGCCTGACCACCACGGTCTTCACCACCCTCTACGTCCTGGTCCTCACCTTCTGGCTGCTCAAGGACCTGAACAAGCTCCAGCGCTCCCTCTTCAGCCTGATCCCGGCGGACTACACCGAGGAGATGCGCCTCCTGGGCCGGGAGCTGACCGAGATCTGGCACGCCTTCCTGCGGGGACAGGCCCTCCTGGGCCTGGTCATCGGCATCATGACCTGGATCGCCATGACCATCGTGGGGCTGCCCAACGCGGCCGGCCTGGCCCTCCTGGCCGGCATCATGGAGTTCCTGCCCACGGTGGGGCCGGGGATCAGCGGGGCCATCGGCACCCTGGTGGCCCTCTTCCAGGGCTCCACCTGGATGCCGGTGAACAACCTCACCTTCGCCCTCATCGTCCTGGCCATCTACGTGCTCATCACCCAGATCGAGAGCGTCTACCTGATCCCTCGGCTGGTGGGGCGACGAGTGCGCCTGCACCCGGCCGTCACCTTCACCGGGATCGTCAGCGCGGCCCTGGTCTTCGGCTTCCTGGGCGTGCTCCTGGCCACCCCCACCATCGCCAGCGCCCGCACCATCCTCATCTACGTCTTCCGCAAGCTCCAGGACCTGGAGCCCTTCGAGTCCCCGGACAAGACGCCGGGGGTGCGCATCCCGGGCCTCATCGCCGGCCGCCGGGTGCGGGCCGTGCTCTTCACCCTGGACGGGCCCCTGGCCAGGCGGGATTGGCGTTTCGTGGAGGAGATGCTGGAACGCACCGCCCGCTTCGAGCGCTACTGGCCCCAGGAGCAGCGCCGCCGCTTCTTCCGCCGCATCATGATCCTGTCGGAGCGGCCCATCGACGGCCTCATCGGCCTGCTCACCTGGCTGCAGCTGCGGGAGGACCTGGAGCGTCTGCTGCCCCGGCTGAATCGGCTACGAGGCTACGCGCCGGCCCCGGAGCTGGCGCCAGTGGAGGGCGTGCCCGATCTCCTCCAGACCCTGGCTGCCCACCACTACGGCCTGGGCATCGTCACCAACCGCTCCCTGGAGGAGGTGCAAACCTTCCTCCGGCAGGCCGGCCTATCGGAGGAGCTGTTCGCGGCCATGATCACCGCGGACGCCCTGCGCAGCCTGGCCCCGGCCAGCGAGGCCCTTCAGCAGGGGGTGGCGGCCATCGGCCACGCGTCGGATGAGTGTCTGGTCGTCAACGACACCACCGTCTACCTGCGCACGGCCCAGGCCATGGACATGATCACCTGTGGCGTGCTCTGCGGCCTGGGCACGGAGGACGATCTGGCCGACGCCGACCTGATCCTGGAGTGCACACCCGAGCTCCAGGAATGGCTTTGACCCCTGCATTTCCTCTCCCATCGCCTGGGTGAACTGGGCCATTTGCTAGTTGTCTGAAACCCGGCCCCCGGGTATACTAGCCTCAACATTCCACCAGGAAAGGCTATATCGTTTTTGCCAGCCATTTTGCGGACAGCCACGCCCCCAGGGATGGCCGTCTCCTCACTTCAACCCCCAACCCGTCCCAGCATGTAGGGAGTCCATCATGAAGACATTTTCCCGCAACCCGTTGTCCGGTCTTGCTCTGAACGCCCCCAGCGGACGCGTCCTCGGCCTCTGGATCGCGGCCCTGGCCATCGTGGCCCTGCTTCTGACCCTGGGCATGGGACAGGCCAGCGCCCAGGAAGGCGTCCCGGAGGAGGGCTACTACTACACTGTCCAGCGGGGTGACACCTGGAGCTCCGTGGCCGAGCAGGTGGGCCTGACTGTGGAGGAGCTTCAGGCCGCCAATCCCCAGGCGGTTCGCTACACCGGCTGGCTGATCACGGGGGAAAAGCTCTTCATTCCTGCACCCCGGCCCCTGTCCGGGGAGGAGCAGTACTACGTGGTCCAGCCTGGGGACTACTGGAGCGGCATCGCGGAGGAGTTCGAGGTCCCCATGCGCCTGCTCATGGCCGTGAACCCCCGCTCCATCCGCCCGGGCCTGGTTCTCTACGCGGGGGAGAAGCTGCTCATCCCGCCCCAGCCTGGGACGTCGGCTCCGGTTTCGCCCACCGGGACAGCCACGCCCTCCCAGCCAGCCCCGACGCAGGCTCCCACCCAGGCGCCCAGCGAGACGCCGACCTCGGCGCCCCCCACGGCCACGGCCACGGCCACCGAGGCCCCGACGGAAGTGCCCACAGAAACACCCACCGAAGAGCCCTCCGCGACACCTACCCAGGCGCCCGCTGCCACCCCCACGGAGGTCGTGGAGTCAGCCCAGGCAGCCTGCCCGGAGCGCTTCAGCGACTACCCGGCTCGCTTCCTGGAGGTGTTGAACGGAACCGGCGCCTTCGCGGAGGCGGAGGTCACAGGCGTGGACGGGCTGCTGGCCTTCCTGGAGACCTGCCAGATCCAGGGGGAGACCAGCCCGGTGGTGGCGGACCTGACCGGCGATGGCTTGGACGACCTGGTCCTTCTCTACCAGGAGAACGGGACGGAGAGCCCCTTCCGCAAGAGCGACCTGATCCTCTTCAACGGCAGCCAGGAGGGCTTCGTCCAGGCCTACCGGGCTCGAGCCGCTGG
>WGCB01000762.1 GCA_015494005.1 Caldilineaceae bacterium | reverse complement strand
GCAGGGGGGAGGCAGTGGCTCTCCGGCTCATTCCGCGGCCTCCCTGCCCAGGATCTCCGCCGCGCCCTGGGCCAGGGCCATCTCGGCCAGAGCCTGGCCCAATGCCTGGGCGTTCCGGGGATCCCCCTGGATGGCCACGTCGATCCGGCGCTTCCCGTCCAGGGCGGAGACCCGGCCCCGCAGATGGAGCGGCTCCCCCTCCAGCTGGCCGTGGGCCGCCACAGGGACGGCGCAGCCCCCGCCCAGCCCTGCCAGGAAGGCCCGCTCCCCGCTGACGGCCGCGCCGGTGGCCGGGTCGTGGATGGCGGCCAGCAGCTCCTGGGAGGGGGCGTCGTCCCGGCACTGCACGGCCAGCGCGCCCTGCCCCGGCGCGGGGAGCATCCCGTCCAGGGGCAGCACCTGGCTGATGACCTCTGTGAGGCCCAGTCGCTCCAGGCCAGCCAGGGCCAGCACCGTGGCCTGGTAGGGGCCCTCCGGGTCCATCACCTTGCGGATGCGGGTCTCTACGTTGCCCCGGATGTCCAGGATGCGCAGGTCCGGCCGCAGGTGCAGGATCTGCCCGGCCCGGCGTCGGCTGCTGGTGCCCACGGTGGCCCCCTGGGGCAGGCTCTCCAGGGTGAAATTCCCTCGGCAGACCAGCGCGTCCCGGGGATCCGCCCGCTCTAGGATGGCGCCCACGGTCAGTCCGGAGGGCATCTCCGTGGGCAGGTCCTTGAGGCTGTGGACCGCGAAATCGATGCGCCCCTGGAGCAGGCTCTCCTCCAGCTCCTGGGTGAAGATCCCTTTGCCCCCGATGAGGGGCAGGGGGCTGTCCAGGACCCGGTCCCCCTTCGTGCTGATGACCAGCAAGCCGGTCTGCAGGCCGGGCCAGGCGGCCCGCAGGCGTTTGGCGACCAACTCGGTCTGGTGGCGGGCCAGGGCCGAGCCCCGGGTGCCCAGGCGGACGACCGGGCGGAAATTAGGATCGATCATGGCCGGATTTCCCGTTGAGGCTGGTGATTGCTGGCCGGTGGCGGCCAGGAGGGACCGGGGCCGTCCCGTTGCGGCTGGGCGGGCGCGGGGGAAGCTCCGGCCCGGTTTCGGTGAGGGCGAAGAGGTGGCTCAGGGCCTGGGCATACTCCGGGCCGTCTCCCTGGGCCGCCCGAGCCTTGAGGCGCACCGTGGGCTGGTGCAGGATCTTGTTCACCAGCCGGTGCACCAGCTTGGTGACCACCTGCTCCTCCCGGGGATCCAGGTCAGGCAGCTGGGCCAGGGCGTGCTCCAACTCCTGCTGGGCGATGGCCTGGACCTGCTGGCGCAGGGCCACCACCACCGGCACCACCTGCCGCCCCCGCTGCCACTCCTGGAAGTGGCCTGTCTCCTCCTGGATGATGGCCTCCACCGCTGGGATGGCCGCCTGGCGCTGGGCCAGGTTCTCGTCCAGGGAGGCCTGGAGGTCGTCGATGTCCTGGCGCTGGACCCGAGGCAGTTCCCCCACCTCCTCGGCCACGTCCCGGGGGACGGCGATGTCCACGAAGATCAGGGGCCGCCCCTGGCGCTGGGCCAGGATGGACTCCACCACTGGGCGATGGATCACCGTGTGGGGCGCGCCGGTCCCGGAGATGACCACGTCGGCCCAGGCCAGGGCCTGGGGCAGGTGATACCAGTTGAAGGCCCGGCCCCCGGCCAGGCGGGCCAGGGCTTCGGCCCGGGCGTGGGTGCGGTTGATGCAGGCCACCTCCTGGACCTGGTGATGCTGCAGGGCCTTGACGGTGGTCTCCATGATGGCCCCGGCCCCCACCAGGAGCACCCGCTGGTGGGCCAGATCCCCGGCGATGGACTGGGCCAGCCTCACCGCGGCGTGGCTCACGGAGGTGACGGTGCGGCCCAGGGCGGTCTCGTGCCGGGCCCGCTTCCCCGCGTGGATGGCGTAGGCGAAGAGGTGCGAGAGGATGGGGCCGGTGTTCCCCGCGTGCTGGGCCGTCTGGAAGGCCTGGTTCACCTGACCCAGGATCTGCGCCTCCCCCAGGATCTGGGAGTCCAGCCCGCAGGCCACCCGCATGAGGTGCTCCACGGCCTGGTCGTCGGCCAGGCGGTAGAGGTGAGGCGCCAGGCTCTCCCCGGGGATGCCCTGGACCTGGGAGAGGAAGCGCTCCACCGCCTCCCATCCTTCCTGGATGGCCGGGGCCACCGCGTAGATCTCCAGGCGGTTGCAGGTGGAGAGGATGACGCTCTCCTGGATGGCGGAGGGCAGGGCTGGCGGGGAGAGGGTCATCCGGGGGGGCACCAGTCCCTGGGAGCCGTTGAGCTCCTCCAGGGCCATGCGCAGGTTGCAGTCGTTGAAGGAGAGCTGCTCACGGAT
>WGCB01000761.1 GCA_015494005.1 Caldilineaceae bacterium | reverse complement strand
GGGCCAGCGCGAAGAAGCGTCCTGGGTTGGCCCCTCTCGAGGGTTCCCGGCTCATGGGCTCCCCCCAATTCGGTCTCAGAGACAGGGCAATTGAATCCAAGTGGGTGTGCCCCACACTTCCACTATAGCACGTTCCAGCCCCTGTCTCAAGGAAATCCTTGGATCTGCCCGGCCACCGGACATCTCCATGGGTTGCCATGAGCCGGGGTGGCCGATGGAAAAAGGTGGTTGGGATGGGCCGGGATGGGTACGGAGGGGGCGTGTCAGCGGGTGTCTGTGTGGGCCTTGGACTGGTGCCAGCTGATCCAACGATGCCTGTGGAGCCGGAGGCTGTGGGCCGCTCCTCAGGCCGCCATTGGCGAATCGAATAGTGTGTCGTATGATGGAGCCGAGGGTTGGTGCTCATGCATGCCTTTTCGACACATGGGTATCTTCACGACCATCCATTGTGTCAGGCATGCGGCCCAACCTCTATTTTTCGGGCCGAAGTGGTAGGTGGCCAATCTCATCTCACGAACGGAGGTCGCTATGAATACCCAAACCGTCCGGGTTGCTGCAGTGCAGGAGGCTCCCGTGTTCCTGGATCGGGAGAAAACTGTGGAGAAAGCGTGTGAGCGGATCCACACGGCAGGCGAGGCGGGCGCCAAGCTGGTTGTCTTTCCCGAAGCCTTCGTCTCAGGCTATCCCGACTGGGTGTGGGTGGTGCCCAATGGCAACGGCCGCATGCTCGACGAACTGTACAGCGAGCTGCTCGCCAGCGCCGTTTCCATCCCCGATGAGGCCACCGATGCGCTCTGCGATGCAGCCAAAGCGGCCGGCGTCACCGTGACCATCGGCACCCACGAACGCAATGTGGAGGCCAGCGGCGCCACCCTCTACAACACACTGCTCACCATCGGCGCGGATGGCCGTATCCTGGGCAAGCACCGCAAACTCATGCCCACCGGTGGCGAACGACTCGTCTGGGGGCAAGGGGATGGCTCCACTCTGCCGGTTTTCGAAACCCCGATGGGGCGCTTGGGCGGTCTGCTCTGCTGGGAGAACTACATGCCTCTGGCGCGCCAGGCCATGTACGCCGGTGGCACCCAGATTTACGTCGCTCCCACCTGGGATTCCAGCGAGGCCTGGCTGGTTGCTATGCGCCATATCGCCCGCGAGGGAGGCATGTTCGTCGTCAACGTGTGCCAGGCAGTCCGGATGGACGACATCCCCGACCGGTATGAGTTCAAAGGTTTGTATTCCGGAGACCAGGAGTGGATCAACAGCGGCAACAGCTGCATCGTCAACCCCCAGGGCGAAATCATGGCCGGGCCCCTCCATCAAGAGCAGGGGATGCTCTATGCCGACCTGGACCTAAGCCTGATTCCCAAAGCCAAACGCATGTTCGATGTAGCCGGCCATTACGCCCGACCGGATGTGTTCCATTACGAGGTTCGGAGGAACGATGACTGAGGGTGGAGCGGCTGGGAAGCGGCGCTTGGTGCGGCCACAGGGAGCACCACGTTGGACTCCCAGCACCTGGGCCTGTGCGAGGTTCGGCTCGGTTCCGAGTTCCAGGAGGAAGGAGAGCGTCCGGGAAACGGTCGGGCTTCCCGGACGCGGGGCGGGGGTTAGGACTTCTCTTTGAGCAGGTCTCGGATCTCGGCCAGGAGTTTCTCCTCTGCGGTGGGCTCGGGCGGCGCGGCCGGCGCCTCTTCCTTGGGCTTCTGCATGCGGTTGACCTGTTTGATGATCATGAAGATGACGAAGGCGATGATGAGGAAGTTGATCACGTTGTTGACGAACAGGCCATACTTGATGATGGGCGCCCCGGCCTCCTCAGCGGCCACCAGGCTGGCATAGCCCTTGCCCGAGAGGTCGATGAAGAGGTTGGAGAAATCCACGCCACCCAGGATCCAGCCGATGGGGGGCATGATGACGTCGTTGACCAGGGAGTTGACCACGGAGTTGAAGGCGGCGCCGATGATCACGGCCACAGCCAGGTCCAGGACATTCCCCCGCATGATGAAATCACGGAATTCTTTCAGCATTTCTCCCTCCACAGGAACTTGAGTTGGTTTCGATGCAGAGATCCTGCACCGCCTTCAGGATAGCCAGGGATGGTTACGAACCACATTAAGGCGCCTGAACTTCCGGCGGGAGTGGGGTAGAGGCGCAGGGCTGGGGCAAAGAAAAAACGCCCCGATCGATGTCGATCAGGGCGTCAGGGGACGGCTGCGTCCGTGGCCGCTGGCGGGGGAGCCAGGGCCGTTCGGCTGTCCAGTGCAGGCCAGTTTAGGCCACGGCCAGGGCCTCCTGCAGGCGGCGATCCACCTCCCGCAGCACGGTGACCCGGGCCTTGTGGGCCGCCTCGTGCTCCTTGATGGCCTGCAGCTGCTCCGGGGTCAGCTTGTCCAGCTCCTGGAGGATCTCCCGCACGGAGAGCTCATCGTAGTTGGGGATGGGCAGCTCCACCTGCGGCTGCTGCTTGGCCAGAGCCTGGTCGATCTTCCGGGTCAGCGCGTCGATCTCCTTGTTCAACTTCTCGATGCGCTCCCGGCTGGGGATGCCCATGCGCTCCAGGACCTCCTCCACCTGCTTCTCCAGGAGCTGTTCTGCCTTGCGCTCCTTGCCCCGGACCCGCTTGCGGCTCTGCTTCTGGAGTTTCTGCAGCTGCTTCTGGAGCTTCTTTACCCGCTTCTCCAGCTCCCGGCGGCTCTTCTTCAGCTCCCGGGTGGCCTCCTTCTCCAGCTGGCGCTCCAGCTTCTCGCCCCGCTTTTCGGCCTGCTCCACCAGCTTCTGGCCCCGCTCCAGGATGGCCTTGGCCTCGTCCATGGCCAGGCCCAGCAGGCCCGCGTAGGCCAGGACCGCCTTGCGGCTCACGTTCCGCAGCTGCTTCACGTTGTCCTCCACCTTCTCCTGCGCGTCGCGCAGATCGATGTTGCGGATGTTCAGCTTCACTTCCATGGTCTGCCTCCTTTCGTTCCCACTGCCACCAAGCACCCTCGGTCCACACCGGAAACGTCACTCTGATTTGGTTTCGACTGGTTGTCCGTCTGTTGTGGCCTGATTTGGCCGCGAAAATGCATGACGCATTGCGTTACAATTTTAATATAACACGGTGCGTCATGGCTGTCAAGACCCGAAGACCGTTTTTGTGTTTGAGTTTTGTCAGAATGGCGGCCTGGGCGGATAATAGAGATGAATTTCGACCAGTGCGCGCTGCCCTGGGATGGCTGGCGGTGGCGTGTCGAGGAAAAAGGAGGGAAGGATGAAGGCTGCTGACCAGACGATTGCTGAGGGGATCCTCTTCACGGACGAGTACCAGTTGACTATGGCCCAGCTCTACTTCCGCATGGGCCTCCACGAGAAGCTGGCCCAGTTCGATCACTTCTTCCGCCGCTACCCGGACTACGGCCAGCACCAGGCCGGCTACTGCGTGAACGCGGGGCTGGAGTGGCTCCTGGACTGGATGCAGGAGGCCCACTTCCGGGAGGCGGATCTGGAGTACCTGCGCAGCCAGCGCACCCGCAGCGGGGAGCCCCTCTTTCAGGAGGATTTCCTGGCCTGGCTACGCGTCCACGGCTCCTTCGAGGGCATCACCCTGCGGGCCATCCCCGAGGGGCGGGTGGTCCACCCCAACGTGCCCCTGACCGTGGTCCAGGGCCCCTTGATCATGGCCCAGATCCTGGAGACCTCCCTGCTCAACCATCTGAACTACCCCATCCTCATCGCCACCAAAGCGTCCCGCATTCGGGAGAGCGGGCAGCGACGGCTCCTGCTGGAGTTTGGCCTGCGCCGGGCCCACGAGAAGGGCGCCAACGCCGGGGCCCGGGCGGCCCTCATCGGCGGCGCAGACTTCACCTCCAACGTGGGGGTCTCCCATGTGCTGGGCTACCCGCCCAAGGGCACCCACGCCCACAGCATGGTCCAGGCCTTCATGGCCCTGGGCATGACCGAGCTGGAGGCCTTCCGGGCCTTCGCGGAGACCTACCCGGATGACTGCATCCTCCTGGTGGACACGGTGGACACCTTGGAGAGCGGCCTGCCTCACGCCATCCAGGTCTTCGAGGAGCTGCGGCGCAAAGGGCACAAGCCCCTGGGCGTGCGCCTGGACTCCGGCGACCTGGCCTACCTGAGCATCCAGGCGGCCAAGATGTTGAACCAGGCTGGCTTCCCGGAGGTCTCCATCGTCCTCTCCAACGAGCTGGACGAACTGGTCATCTGGCAAATCATCACCCAGATCCAGCGGGAGGCCCCTCGCTACGGCCTGGATCCGGACCAGCTCATCCAGCGCCTGGTCTACGGGGTGGGGACCCGGCTCATCACCTCCTGGGGGGAGCCGGCCCTGGGCGGCGTCTACAAGCTGGTGGCCATCCGGGACGGAGGCGAGTGGCGGCCGGCCATCAAGATCTCCGAATCCCCCAGCAAGACGCCCAACCCGGGCCACAAAAAGGTCTGGCGGCTCTACGACCAGCGGGGTTTCGCCACCGCGGATCTCCTGAGCCTGGAGGACGAGGATCCCACCCAGATGGAGCGCATCGTCCTGCGCCACCCCTCGGACCACACCAAGCGCCGGGTCCTGCACCGGGACGAGATCTCCCAGATCGAGCCCCTGCTCCAGGACATCCTGGTGGAGGGCAAGCTGGTGGCGGAGCTGCCCAGCATCGAGGAGATGCGGGCCCAGCGTCAGGCGGATGTCCAGCGCCTGGACCCGGGTGTGCGGCGGCTCATCAACCCCCACGTCTACCACGTCTCCTTGACCCAGCGGCTCTGGGATTTCAAGGAGGCGCTGATCCAGGAGGTCATCGAGGCCAACGAGTGAGTGGCGTGGGGGCGGGCCGGGGGAACTGCGGTGGCGCCTGGGGCGAGGAATGCCGAAGGCGCCAGCGGGGTCCTGGCGCCCGGGCAGTGGATTTTCCGTGTGGCAAACCGGTGGGGAAGGGCCTCTCTAGGCGGAGGCCCGGGCCTGCAGGCCCTGCTCCAGGCTCTTGCTGAGCTTGCGCAGGCGCAGGGAGAGGGCCACCAGCAGCGCGCCGAAGAGGATGGCGTAGCTGCCGATGATCCAGGCCACGGCCACCGCGCCCGCCCCGGGGAAGGCGAACAGCAGGGTGCCGAAGATCATGGAGGCCAGGCCGCTGAGGATAAGCATCCACTCGCCCTCCAGCTCCTTGCGTAGGGCGATGGCCGCGGCCACCTCGAAGGCTCCAGTGACTAGCGCCCAGGCCGCGATGAAGATGAGCAGCACCAGAGCGGTGATCTCCGGCCAGGTCAGGGCCAGGACGCCGAATAGGAGACTGCTCAACCCCTCCAACAGAAGCAGCCACCAGTCCTCGTCCTTCTTCCGGCGCCGGAAGGCCGCGACGATGTTGAATGCCCCGTCCACCAGGGCGTAGGCGCCGAAGAAGATCACCAGAACCGTCAGGGTCAGCCCTGGCCAGATCAAGGCCAGGATGCCGAACAGGATCGCGGCGATGCCGCGAATGAGCAGAGTCCACCAATTTCGTGCCAGCAGTACAAGCATCTCTCTTTCCTCCTTGTGTAGGGTAGGTATGTCGGTCCAAAAACGTTCGTTTGGTCTCGTGTGAATCGTATCCGAAACACGTCTGAAACACGTACAGCGGTGCAGGGTGAGATTGCCTCGGGGCGGTGGCTTCAGGAAACTTGCGCCCCCTCTACCGCTCTCTGGATTCCCCAAAGGTTTTTCCCCTAGTCCTGCCATCCAACCTTGCCGTAGCAGATGGACCCCGCTTCCCAGGCTCGAGAAGTGGGGTCCATGGG
>WGCB01000760.1 GCA_015494005.1 Caldilineaceae bacterium | reverse complement strand
TTCCAGCCGAAGCCCCCAACGGGTGATATCATTGAGCGGTTTTGTCTGTTGTTCATACTGCCAACTTATGCCACATCTCGGCTTTTTTGAAAAGTGCTACAGAACAAATGTTTAATGTGACATTGTCAAATTAGAGGGGTAACCGCAGCAGCGCTTCTCGGAATCATCGTTCTCTTCGCTTCTGCCCGCCTCGAAGGGACCGCCGACTTTCCTGCGTTTGAAACGCTACCGAAGTACGAGCTGTCTAACCATGGGATACGAACGGAAGTCTCAAGGTTGAGATACGCAGTGGTGAGCGGAAGCTTCGCCATCGGGTGGCATTCAATGGCGGCTTTGATGTCGCTGACCTGTCTATATCGCCTGCTGTGTGGGAAAGCGCCCACTGTGTTTGCCAGATACGCTAAAAAGAAACCCGATACGCCGGAAGCAAATAGCGACTAACAGGTGCACATGTTTTGCAGCGTTGGGCTGTTTCTCAAGCTCTAGGGGGATAACATAGGGGAGGAAAACCAGTCGAACGACGTTTATGGGCGGGATACTCGACGCTCGGTGTTGCCGTGGACGGGGTCTCCTTTTTCGTGCCCAAGGGGGACACCTTCGGCCTGGTGGGGGAGAGCGGCTGCGGCAAGAGCACCACCGGCCGCTGCATCATCCGTCTGCTGGACCCCACGGGCGGGGAGATCATCTACCACGACGCCCAGGACGGCCCGATCCACATCGAGCAGATGGACCAGGAGCAGCTGCGCAGGTACCGGCGCAACATGCAGATCGTCTTCCAGGACCCCTATTCCAGCCTGAACCCCCGGCTGACCCTGAAGCAGATCGTGGGCGAACCCCTGGTGATCAACAAAGTCTGCCGGGGCAAGGAGCTGGAGGACCGGGTGGCGGAGCTGCTGCGGGCTGTGGGCCTGAGCCCGGAGCACATGAACCGCTATCCCCACGCCTTCAGCGGCGGCCAGCGCCAGCGCATCAGTCTGGCCCGGGCCCTGGCCCTGAACCCGGAATTCATCGTGGCCGATGAGCCCGTCTCCGCGCTGGACGTCTCGGTCCAGGCCCAGGTGCTCAACCTGATGGAGGACCTCCAGGAGCAGTTCCAGCTCACCTACCTCTTCATCGCCCACAACATGAGCGTGATCCGCTGGGCCTGCGACCACGTGGCGGTGATGTACGTGGGCAAGCTGGTGGAGACGGCGGAGACCGAGGAGCTCTTCGCCCAGCCCCGGCACCCCTACACCGAGGCCCTGCTCTCGGCCATCCCCAAGCCGGATCCCCGCACAAAGCGGGAGCGCATCGTCCTGGAAGGGGATGTGCCCAGCCCGGCCAATCCGCCCAGAGGGTGCCACTTCCACCCCCGTTGCCGCTACGCCAAGGAAATCTGCGCCCAGGAAGAGCCGGTGCTCCAGGAGATCTCGCCGGATCACTTCGTCAGCTGCCACTTCGCGGAGGAGTTGGAGCTGCGGGGCGTGGACTGACCCCTCCGCTCACCGAGACCGAGGCCCGACACCATGCCCACCTTCACCTGGGAAGGCCGTTTCACCCCCGAGGACAAGGCCCGCAGCGACTACGCCACCGTGCCCTTCGACCTGGCCACCCCGGCCCGGCAGCTCACGGTCCGCTACCGCTACGCGGACGCTTCCGCCAGCCCCGGCGGAGACGCGCCCCCCACCCAGAGCATCGTGGACATCGGCCTCTTCGATCCCCGGGGGATGGAGTTTCCCGGAGGGCGGGGCTTCCGAGGCTGGAGCGGCTCCGCCCGGCGGGAGTTCACCGTGGCCGAGGATTGGGCCACGCCTGGCTACCTGCCCGGCCCCTTGCCTGCCGGCCGCTACCACGTGATCCTGGGCCTCTACCAGCTCCATCCCCAGGGCGTGGACGTGCAGGTGACGGTGGCGATCAAGGCCCTGAGCCCGGCCTGGGCGAGCGGGCCCGATCTTCCCAAAACCGAAGGGACCGAGGCCCTTGCCGGCCCTTCCCGGTCCGCTTCCGGCTCCCGGCCTGGTCCTGGCTGGCTGCGGGGGGATCTCCACAGCCACACCTGGCACAGCGACGCGCCGGGTTCCCCTCAGACCCTGGTGGCCGAGGCCCGGGCCCTGGGGCTGGACTTCCTGGCCGTCACCGATCACAACACCGTCAGCCACCACCGGGAGCTGGCCCAGCTGACCACGCCGGAGCTCATCCTCATCCCTGGCCAGGAGGTGACCACCTACTACGGTCACATGAACGTCTGGGGCACATCCCGCTGGTGCGACTTCCGCTGCCGCACCCCGGAGGAAATGGCCCAGGTCATCGAGCTGGTCCACCGCTCTGGGGGCGTTTGCTCGCTGAACCATCCCAAGCCTGGCGGCCCTCCCTGGGAGTACGGCTTCGACCTGCCCGTGGATGCGATGGAGGTCTGGCACACGCCCTGGCCCTTCCACAATCCTACCATCTCCGCCCTCTGGGACCGGCTCCTGAACCAGGGGCGGCGGGTGCCGGGCGTGGGGGGCAGCGACTACCACTGCCAGCTGCCCAGCTACACGGGGATCCGCTTCCTGGCCAGGCCCACCACCTGGGTCTGGGCCGAGGAGGCGTCGGTGGCCGGCATCCTGGCCGCCATCCTCCAGGGGCACGCCTGCATGAGCGCTGGGCCGTCCGGTCCCCGGCTGGAGCTGTGGGCGGAGGCGACCGGCCAGCGGGCCATGATGGGAGACACGATCCACGTCGCCTCCGGGGAGCCTGTGCAGTGGACCGTGAACGTCCTGGGTGGGGCGGGGCTGGAGCTGCGCCTGGTGGTGGACGGCGAAACGGGGTACCGGCATCCCATCACCGGGGACGAGGAGGTGGTCCATCCCCGGCTGGAGGCGGCGCGCTACGTCCG
>WGCB01000759.1 GCA_015494005.1 Caldilineaceae bacterium | reverse complement strand
GAGGAAGGGCGGCTGGTGGTCCGGCTGCAGCCAGGGGTGATCTCCGACACCTTCGCCCTGCGATACCGCCTGACGCCCCTGCGCACGGTCCTGCCCTCTGGGGACATCCACCTCTTCGCCACGGAGCACATCACCGACGACGTGGAGGGGCTCACCCAGCGGCTGGCCAACGACCCGGACGTGGTCTGGGCGGAGCTGAACTATCGAGGCGGCATCCCGGAAGGGGACCCCTACGATTTCTGGGAGTGGGGCGGCACGGAGGCGTCGGGCTACGTCAACCAGAAGGCCTTCAGCCAGGTGCGCCTGCCGACCCAGCCCACGACCTACACCGGCGCGGGCATGGTGGTGGCCGTCCTGGACACGGGCATCAGCCAGGCTCACCCGGCCTTCGCTGGCCGGCTCCTGCCGGGGTGGGACATGGTGGACGATGACCCGATCCCCAACGACGAGCCCGGCGGCGCGGGCTGGGGGCATGGCACCCACGTGGCCGGCATCGTCGCCCACGTGGCGCCGGAGGCCCAGATCCTGCCGGTGCGGGTCCTGGACCCCCAGGGCCGGGGGGACACCTTCGTGGTGGCCTACGCCATCGAGTGGGCGGTGAACCAGGGCGCGGATGTGATCAACATGAGCCTGGGCACGGCCTTCCACTCCCAGGTGCTGAGCGAGACGGTGTCCTGGGCCACGGACCAGGGCGTGGTCATCGTGGCGGCCGCGGGGAACCTGAACAGCACCCAGCCCCAGTATCCGGCCCACTACCCTCAGGTGGTCTCGGTCACCGGGGTGGACGAGGAGAACCGCAAGGCCCCCTTCGCCAACTACGGGGAGGGCTGGATCGACATCGCTGCGCCCAGCGTGGGCATCACCTCCACCATCGTGGGCCCTCAGGGGAACGGCTATGCCAGCTGGAGCGGCACCAGCATGGCCACGGCCTTCGTCAGCGGCGCCGCGGCCCTGGGCCGGCAGAGGTTCCCCAACATGAGCGTGGGGGCCCTGGAGCAGCGGCTGGAGGTAACGGCCCAGAACATCGACAACGTGAACCCGGATTACAAACAGAAGCTGGGCAAAGGGCTCCTGGATGTGAGCGCCCTCCTGGGGGTGTCGTCCCAGCCGCCCCCATCCTACACGGAACAGATCTACCTGCCCTTGGTCATGCAGTGAGCCGAACCAGAGCGAACCGAAAAAGCCGATTACCCCGGGGTGGGCCCAGCGGCCCGCCCCTTTTTCGTTCTCGGCCCCTTTCGGCTTGGCCCCTTCCCATCCCCGTCCCTCCAATCCCAACCTCTCCGACCTCGTCCCCGCCTGGTACCCGTGTACCAATTTCTGGAAAAAGGCCCGGATCATGTATCAGGGGCAGGCTGCCGGTGCACTGTAGGGGTAGCACCCGGGTTTGTTGCCATCCTGATTTCTAAAAATCAAAAAACGAGCGAGCGTGGTGGGTGGGGGCAAACCCGGGGCCTCCCCTTTTGTGTTGGACCACTTGTGTGTACCGTGTCGCTCGAGAAAGTGTCCTCGAACCAGTGCAGAACCATTGCAGACGTCATTGCATCGCCCACGCGATCCTCTTGCGCGGGCACCACGTTTCAGGAAAGGACGGGAACCATGCCACAACGAATTTCATCGATGATGCAGCGAGCTCCAGGCCGTCGTGGACTGCTGTTGCTCCTGGCTCTGGCCATCCTGGTCATGGGCATGGGGGTGGGGGGCTTCTCTCTGGCCCAGGCTAGCCCATGCACCAATGTGTTGACCAACGGTGGTTTCGAGAGCGACGCGGGCTGGACCCTGGAAACCCAGGGCAACTACAGCCTCCTCAGCGACTACCTGGCCCACAGCGGCCTCCGGGCTGCCTACCTGGCCGGGACGAACAACGCGGTGGACAGCGTGAGCACTACCCTGGCCCTTCCTGCGGGCAACCAGAGCATCAGTCTCCACTTCTGGTGGCAGATCTTCACCGAGGAGGCCGGCGGCGGCTACGACGGCCTCTCGGTCCAGGTTCTGGACAGCGCCGGCAACCCCCTGAAGATGCTCTTCTCCGTGGGGGACATCAACGCCGTGGACAACTGGCAGCAAGCCTCCCTGGACCTGTCCGAGTTCGCCGGGCAGACCGTCCAGCTCAAGTTCCAGGGCCAGAGCGACAGCTCCCTGACCAGTGATTTCTTCGTGGACGATGTGGAGGTCACGGCCTGTGACATGAGCCAGCTGTCCAACCGCATCTTCCTGCCCTTCACGTCCCGCTAGAAAGGATGGAACCGACCATGACTACTCAACAGACCAGCACCAACGTGTTCCAGCGGGTTCGTCCCTGGCTCTTTTTCCTGGCCTTTGCCGCCATCCTCTTCGTGGGCTACACCGCCACGACCTTGGAGGCGTCACCCGCTCAGTCCACCGTGCCGCCCATCGCCTTGAAGACTCGACTGACCGGCCCCATCGACAGCACCTCGCCCACCGAGTGGGTCGTGGCCGGCATCACCGTGCACATCACCGATGACACCCGCATCGACGAGCGAGCCCGCCAGTCCACCATCCCCGGCGGCTGGGCCCGGGTCATCGGCGAAGGGGATGGCCAGGGTGGTCTCATCGCTGCCCGCATCAAGATCCTGCCGCCCAAACCCTTCGTGGGCCTGCGGGGCCCTCTGGACGAGCTGACCGACACCGCCGTAGTGGTGGACGGCATCTCCGTGGCCCGCACCGTGACCACCAGGGTCCTGGGCGATCCCCAGCCTGGGGATCGGGTGGACATCCGGGCCGCCATCCAGACCGACGGCTCCCTCCTGGCCCTGCGGGTGAAGAAGCTGGGGCTGCCGGACGACTTCGACGACGGCCAGCGGGATCGCACCGAGCTGAAGGGCGTGGTCCAGGAGATGACCGACGGCCCAGGCGTCTGGATGGTGAGCGGCGTCCCCGTCACCGTGACAGACACCACCCAGATCAAGCACCGGGTGGGCCCCATCATGGTGGGCTCCTGGGTGGAGGTGGAAGGCCGGGGCGATGGCAACGGCGGCCTGACGGCCCGGGAGATCAAGAGCATCCCCATGCATCGGCACCACAAGCTGGAGGGCCCCCTGACCGAGCTGACCGACACCACCGTGGTGGTGGACGGCATCCCGGTGGACCTCTCCCCGGACGTGCGCATCAAGGGCGATCCCCAGCCGGGCCAGAAGGTGGAGGTCAAGGCCATCCTGCAGCCCGACGGCACCATGCTGGCCTTCGAAGTGGAGCGCAAGGGCCACGACGAGGATGACCGCCCGGGCCACGAGGTCAAGTTCAGCGGCATCATCGAGTCCATGCCGGCCAGCGGCTTCGAGGGCGTCTGGGTCATCTCTGGCCACGAGGTCAACGTGGTGGACGGCCTGACCGAGATCGACGAGCACAAGGGCCCGGCGGAAGTGGGCGCTCGAGTGAAGGTGGAGGCCATCCGGGAGCCGGACGGCACCCTCACCGCCCTGGAGATCGAGGTCAAGAAGGACGGCGACACCGACGAGGACGACCACGGCCGAGACTACGTGGAGTTCAAGGGCGCGGTGGAGAGCTTGCCCGCCGGTGGCCTGGTTGGCACCTGGGTCGTGGACGGGCGCACGGTGGAGGTCACCGCGCACACCCGGATCGAGCAGAAGAACGGCCCCATCACCGTGGGCTCGGTGGTGGAGGTGGAGGGCTGGAAGCTGGAGGACGGCACCATCCAGGCCCGGAAGATC
>WGCB01000758.1 GCA_015494005.1 Caldilineaceae bacterium | reverse complement strand
GAAGTACAGGGAGGCCCGCATCATCTTCCTAGACGTGGAGGAGAGCAACTGGACCCTGGACCCCCTCACCAACCAGTACTACTGGCACCGCTTCTACAAGGAGCAGCCAGACCTGAACTACGACAACCCAGAGGTCCAGGAAGAGATGCTGCGGGTGATGGATTTCTGGCTGGAGATGGGGGTGGACGGCTTCCGGGCCGACGCGGTGCCCTACCTCTTCGAGCGGGAGGGGACAAACTGCGAGAACCTGCCCGAGACCCACGCCTACCTCAAACGGGTGCGGGCCCACCTGGACCGGCGCTACCGGGATCGCATCCTGCTGGCCGAGGCCAACCAGTGGCCCGAGGACGTGGTGGCCTACTTCGGGGACGGCACGGACGAGTTCCACATGGGCTTCCACTTCCCGGTCATGCCCCGGCTCTACATGGCCCTGGGCCAGGAGGACCGCAGCTCCGTGGTGAACATCCTGCGGCGCACCCCACCCATCCCCCCGGCCTGCCAGTGGTGCACCTTCCTGCGCAACCACGACGAGCTGACCCTGGAGATGGTCACCGAGGAGGAGCGGCAGTGGATGTGGGACTTCTACGCGCCGGAGCCTCGCATGCGCCTGAACCTGGGCATCCGCCGCCGCCTGGCCCCCCTGCTGGGGAACGACCGGCGCAAGCTGGAGCTCATGAACAGCCTGCTCTTCACCCTGCCCGGCACGCCCATCCTCTACTACGGGGACGAGATCGGCATGGGGGACAACATCTGGCTGCCGGATCGTCACGGTGTGCGCACGCCCATGCAGTGGACCGACGGGCCCAACGCGGGGTTCAGCAGCGCCCCCGGGGATCGGCTCTACGCGCCGGTCATCGACGATCCGGTCTTCGGCTATCGGCAGGTGAACGTGGCCCGTCAGCGGGCGGATCCGGGCAGCCTCTTCCACACCATCCGCCGCATGATCCGGGTGCGCAAAGGCAGCCGGGCCTTTGGCCGGGGCGGCCTGCGCTTCCTGGAGCCGGCGGACCGGGCGATTCTGGCCTTCCTGCGGGAATGGGATGGGGAGCGGATCCTGGCGGTCCACAACCTGGCCAGCCAGACCAGGCAGGCGGCCTTGGAGCTGGAGGAGTTCACTGGGATCGAGCCGGTGGAGATGCTCAGCGGGGCGAAGTGGCCCAGGATCCGGGACGGGGCGTATCCTGTGACCCTGGAACCCTACGCCTATCGCTGGCTGCGGTTAGCGTAGCTGGGGGTAGGTGGTGGCCAGGGCCAGGCCCAGGAAGAGGAGCATGGGCAGGGTGAGCAGGGGCAGGAAGCCGGTGAAGAGGAAGAACAGCGCGTTCCCCACCAGCACCCCCAGGACGATCCCCGCCATGGCGAACCAGGGCAGGTAGCGTCCCCGGCGACGGCCCACCGCCCGGCGGATGATCTGGGCCAGGGCTGTCCCCGCGCCGGAGCCCAGGAAGAAGGCGATGAGCAGGCCGAACAAGCCCAGGCCGCCCAGCAGCAGCCCCACGATGGGGGCGCCCAGCCCGGCCACCAGGAAGCCCACCCCGAAGGCGATGGGGTTGTCCCAGGTGGTGGCGTTGAAGTAGACGCTCTGCTGGGCCCGGATGCACTCCTTGCAGCGGTAGCCCACGTCCGTGAGCACCGCGCACTTCATGCAGATGGGCTTGCCGCACTTGTTGCAGCGCAGCAAGGTTTCCGTGTTGGGGTGGTTGGCGCAGTAGAGGATGGGCGGTTCCAGAGCCGCCTCCGTCGATACCACCGCCTCTCCTGAGCTCTCGAAGCCTCCCCTGTCTCCAGCGTCCGGAGCGTAGAGGATCCAGTTGTCGGGGGTCAGGCTGTTCATCTCAGACTGTCCATTGCAGCTTGTCCATCAAGGTTTGGTAGAAGTAGCCCCGGGGACGCACCCGCACGAAGCGGGCCGTGTGGGGGCTGGCGATGACCACCACCTCGTCCGTGTCGTCGATCTCCACCATGAACTGGCCGTCGATGGTGACCATGGCCACGTGGTCGCTGTAGGCCTGCAGCCGGATCTCCGAGCCCTCGGAGAGGACCACGGCCCGGTCCATGCTCAGGTGGGGGGCCACAGGGATGACCAGGATGTTGCGCAGTTCCGGCGGCAGGATAGGCCCGCCCACGGCCAGGGCGTAGCCGGTGCTGCCGGTGGCTGTGCTCACAATGATGCCATCGCAGGTGTAGGTGGTCAGGTAGCTTCCATCCAAAACCGCGCTCA
>WGCB01000757.1 GCA_015494005.1 Caldilineaceae bacterium | reverse complement strand
GCCCTACTCCTGGCCACGGCCCGCCGCCTGCCCGAGGCGGTGGAGGCGGTGAAAGCGGGGGAGTGGACCACCTGGAAGCCCATGTGGCTCACCGGGCGGGACGTCCACCACAGCACCGTGGGCATCGTGGGGCTGGGACGCATCGGCGCGGCCACGGCCCGGCGTCTGCGGGGCTTCGGCTGCCGCATCCTCTACACCAGCCGCCATCCCAAACCGGAGCTGGCGGCTCCCCTGGAGGCCACCTTCGTGGACCTCCCCACCCTCCTGGCGGAGAGCGATTTCGTCTCCGTCCACGTGCCTCTGACCCCCGAGACCCACCACCTCTTCGACCAGGCCGCCTTCCGGCGCATGAAGCCCAGCGCCATCTTCATCAACACCAGCCGGGGCGGCGTGGTGGACCAGGAGGCCCTCTACCAGGCTCTGGTCCAGGGGACGATCGCGGCGGCCGGGCTGGACGTGACGGATCCGGAACCCCTGCCCCCGGACCACCCTCTGCTGGGCCTGCCCAACTGCGTGATCCTGCCCCACATCGGGAGCGCGTCCATCGCCACCCGGTTGAAGATGGCCCTCATGGCGGCCGACAATCTGCTGGCGGGCGTGGAGCAGCGTCCCCTGCCCCACTGCGTGAACCCTGAGGTGAACTACTCGGGAGCCGAATGAGCCCCAGGCCGGTGCGCCGATCCGGCCATTTTCTACGCGAAGAATCCTCGACCGCTATTTTGGCAAAATCTGCTGCCCAGGGGCATAATTAGGGCATGGAACCCAGCCGTTGCCTGCTCCCCTCCAGGCACTGCCCAGCTATGCGCATTGACAGCTCACCGGCTGTTGCAGAAGTGTCCGATCGTCTGGGCGCTCCACAGATCCCCACTGCACGGAGAACTGCGCCGCCCTTCATCCTTCCTACCTCAACAAAGGAGTGGAGTTATGAGCAAGGATACCCTGAGCATCACCGACAACCGTACTGACAGGCAGTACGAGATCCCCATCGAGTACGACACCATCCGGGCCCTGGAACTGCGCCAGATCAAGGTCAAAGAAGACGATTTCGGGATGATGACCTACGATCCTGGCTACACCAACACCGCCTCGTGCAAGAGCCGCATCACCTTCATCGACGGGGCCAAGGGCATCCTCCGCTACCGGGGCTATCCCATCGAGCAACTGGCGGAGCAGAGCACCTTCCTGGAGGTGGCCTACCTGCTCATCTTCGGTGAGCTGCCCAGCAAGAAGGAGCTGGACTACTGGGTCTACCGGATCATGCGCCACACCTACATCCACGAGAACCTGGCGGACATGATCAAGAGCTTCCGCTACGACGCCCATCCCATGGGCATCCTGGTCAGCACCATCGCGGCCATGTCCACCCTGCACCCGGAGGCCAAGCAGATCCACGATCCCCAGGTGCGGCTGAAGCAGATCTGGCGCATCCTGGGCAAGCTGCCCACGGTGGCCGCCTTCGCCTACCGTCACCGCATCGGCCGGCCCTACAACTACCCCAACAGCACCCTGGGCTACACGGGCAACTTCCTCTACATGCTGGACTACATGAACCAGAGCGACTACGAGGTCAACCCGGTGCTGGCCAAGGCCCTGGACGTGCTCTTCATCCTCCACGCGGACCACGAACAGAACTGCTCCACCTCGGTGATGCGGGCCATCGGCTCCAGCCATGCGGACCCGTACAGCGCCATGGCCGGGGCGGCCGCGGCCCTCTACGGCCCCCTCCACGGCGGCGCCAACGAGGCGGTCCTGCGCATGCTCAACGAGATCGGCGATGTGAAGAACATTCCTGCCTTCATGGAGCGGGTGAAGAAGCGGGAGGTGCGCCTCATGGGCTTCGGCCACCGGGTCTACAAGAACTACGACCCCCGGGCCAAGATCATCAAGAAGATCGCCCACCAGGTCTTCGAGGTCACCGGGACCAACCCCCTCCTGGACATCGCCCTGGAGCTGGAGCGGATCGCGCTCAGCGACGAGTACTTCATCGAGCGCAAGCTCTACCCCAACGTGGACTTCTACAGCGGCATCATCTACCAGGCCATGGGCTTCCCCACGGACATGTTCCCGGTGCTCTTCGCCCTGGGCCGCGCCTCCGGCTGGCTGGCCCAGTGGGTGGAGCTGCTGGAAGATCCGGAGCAGCGCATCGCCCGTCCACGCCAGATCTACCTGGGCCCAGGCGAGCGAGACTACGTGCCTGTGGACCAGCGCTGATCCCGGCTGCCTCCCATCCCTGCACGCGACGAAGCCGCCCGAGAGTGGGCGGCTTCGTTCATTTCTCTGGGGCGGGTCGGTGCGCGGCGCTGACGGAGCCCGGTCTCGGCCTCACTCCGCCAGCTGATGGAGCACCGTCACCGTCTCCGCGGTGCAGGCGTCCAGGAGCTCGGACACCAGATCGTAGCCGGACTCGGGGATCTCCTTCAGATCTCCCTCCAGGGGCACCAGCACGCCCCGGCAGCGGCTCACCGTGCTCAGGAGCGTCTGGTGGACGGCCGCAGACTCCTCCGGCGGCTCCACCTGGAGCAGACGCTGGTAGCCCACGTCCATGAGGCCCAGCACATCCCGGACCTCCGTCTGCCAGGCGATGTCCTCTGGCTCGATGGACTCCAACAGGGTCTGGATCCGGTTCAGGGAGACCACGATCAGGGAGAGATCCGGGGCCACTTCGTTGTAGTAGCTGCGAGACACCGACACAGGGACCGGCGTGTCCACTGGGGTGGGATGGGGAGTGGCTACCGTCCGGGTGTTCCCGGCGCTGGGCGGCGTCCCCCCTTCTGGGAGCTCCCCCTCGGCCAGGACCGCCGGGGTGGGCGTGGGCTCAACCACCACCACATTCACGTCCACGCCGTTGGCGGTGGCCAGGCTGACCAGGCCCGCGCCAGCCCCCACCACTAAAATCCCCGTGAGAATGCCCTGCAAAGCCAACTGAACAGTCGATGAGATCATCGCTCGTCACCTTTCGATAGGGTAAGGCACTGACGAACACGCACAAAGGACAGGCCACTTTGACGGATCGACAGCACACTTCACCCTATCTATCGACTGTTCATCCAGGAAAAATCATAGCGAAAAGGGGCTATGGACGGGCTGGGCCGACCCGGCAGGCGCTCAACTCACGTCCCCGTGGCCCCGCCAGAAACGCTCCACTTCCTCCAGCAGCCGGGGATACTGGCGCAGCTCTGGGTCCTCCTGGAAGAGGGTCCGGGCCGCCTCCTGGGCCATGGCCAGGGTGGCTGTGTCCCCCAGGGCCGCCACCCGCAGATCCGGCAGACCGCTCTGGCGCGTCCCCAGGAAGTCGCCGGGGCCTCGCAGCTCCAGGTCCTTCTCCGCCAGGGCGAAGCCGTCGTTGGTGGCGACCAGGGCCTCCAGCCGCTCCCGGGCGTGGGGCGAATCCCCCTTGCTGATCAGGGCGCAATAGCTCTGGTACTC
>WGCB01000756.1 GCA_015494005.1 Caldilineaceae bacterium | reverse complement strand
GCTCGGAGATGTGTATAAGAGACAGGGGTGGGTGACGGCGTGAAGGTGGGGGTCACCGTGGGCGTGGGGGTGACGTCGATGCCGTAGCCGCAGATCTCGAAGAGCTCGCCGGGCTGCTCGTCCGTGGTGATCTCCTCGATGCGGAAGCAGTAGCTGACCCCCGGCTCCAGGTTGAAGACCTCGAACTGGTACTCCGCCCCCTGATCCAGGCCCCCCTTGGCCGGCACCGAACCCAGGACGTGGTACTCCGCGTCCGGGTCCGCCTCGGCTTTGCAGTAGACCCGGAAGCCCCACAGGTTGTACTCGTGTTTGGTGGCCCACTCCAGGCGCACGCCATCCGGCTGGGGGATGGCTCGCAGGAACTCCAGCTCCACCGCGGCGTTCGCGCCCTGCACCAGCAGGAGGCCCAGGAGGCCCAGGAAGAGGCCCAAGCGGGCCATCCGGGCGAGTCTGAATTGGTCTGCCTGGTTTCGCTCGAGCTGCTGTGGACGTGTCAATTCGTCTGTCCGGGTGTGGGTGGGCAGGTGGATGCGAGCGTTGCTTGGCTCCCGATCGGGCGCGGGCCAGGAGGTCCTGGCATGGCGCCACCTGGGCCCGATTGTACCATCCTTGGCAGAGGATTTCCACTGAGGGGCGAGGGTGGAAAAGCCACCGCCCCGGATCCGGGGGGAGGATCCAGGGCGGTGGACACTTTGGGGCGAGGAGGCGTTCGTTGGCCTAGCCTGTGCTACTTGCCCATCTCCATGCCCTCACCCATCTCCTTGACCGGCGCGGTGACGGTGATCTCCCCGGCCTTCTCGAAGGTGAGGGTCACCTGGATCTCCTGGCCCACCTCCAGGGGCTCCTTCAGCCCCAGGAGCATGACGTGCTTGCCCCCGGGCTTCAGCTCCACGATGGATTTAGGCTCCACGGGAAAACCGTCGGGCCGGGGCTCCATGCGCATGACGCCGCCGTCGTTGACCGTCTCGTGGAGCTCCACATTCTCCGCGGCGGGGCTGTCAGCCGCCACCAGTCGGTCTGCCTGGTCCGTGGGGTTGACGATGGTCAGGTAGACGGCTCCGTTGCCTGCGCTCATGGGCGAGGGCCGGGCCCAGGCGTTCTCTACCCGCAGGGCGTCCCCGGTGAGGGCGGGCTGTTCCTGGGGTGGGGCGGGCAGGGCGCAGGCGGCCAGCAGAGCGGTGAACAGGGCCAGGATCAGGCTGATCCGGATGAGTTTCGCAGTTCGCATGGTTCCATCTCCTTTGGCAAGAGGTGACAACGGCATGAGGCGCGCCCAGGCCGTTGGAATGTTCATGTGGTTTAGTTGGCAGGTCTGCCCAGGTTATTTATCCATGAAGTAGCGGAGATCCCCGGCCAGGATCTCTGGGTCCGTGTCGTGCTGGAGAAGCTCCCGCAGCCGCCCCTCCCGGTCGATGATGTAGACGCCGCCGGTGTGATCCACGAAGTAGTCGGCGCTGCTCTCATCGTCGGTTAGGTAGCGCTTCTCCGCGTAGACGCCGTAGGCGGCCTTGACCACGTCCAGGGCCTCCTGGGGCACGTGGACGCCGTAGAAGTCAGGGTTGAAGGCGGGGACGTACTGGGCCAGCCGCTCCGGGGTGTCCCGGTCTGGGTCCACGGAGACGAAGACCACGGCCACGTCCTCCTTGGGCTCATCCAGCTGTTTGTAGGCGGCCTTCATGTTGGTCAGGGCGATGGGGCAGATGTCCGGGCAGAAGGTGTAGCCGAAGAAGAGCACCACCACCTTGCCCCGCAGGTCGCTGAGGCGGAAGGTCGAACCGTCCCAGTTCGTCCCCTGGATCTCCTCGGCTTCCTGGGGGTCGTCCAGGAGCAGGCCACCGAACTCGTGGCGGCTGCATCCGCTGAGCAGCAGGCTCAGGACCAAGAGCAGCCCGAGACCCACCTGCCAGCGCAGAGCAGGCCGTTTCTTTCGAGATTGTGCCATGGGGTCCTCCATGGTGTGTCGGATGGTGTGTCGAACGGGCGCCCGGGCACGGGATCGCCGTGCTCAGGGCAGATC
>WGCB01000755.1 GCA_015494005.1 Caldilineaceae bacterium | reverse complement strand
GCGGTGGGAGGCTCAGGCGTGGCGGTGGGGACAGGCGTATCGGTGGGCTGCTCCTGGACAGCGGGCATGGCTGTAGGGGCGGGCTCCTGTGGGTTGGGCTCGCCTGCTTGGCTTGGCTGGGTAGGTGCATCCACAGCCCCGGCCACCTGGTTCACCAAGGTGACGCCTCGATGAGGCAGGCCCTGGGCCTCCGCGTAGCGGGAGATCTGGGCCGAATAGAGGTTCAGGTCGTAGACCAGGCGCACCAGGGCCTCCAGCACGTTGGCGCCGGCGCCCTCGCTGATGCTCTGCTCGGTGACGTAGATGAGCCACTGGCCGGCGTTGGCCACGTCCAGCTCGTTCAGCTGGGCCTGGGCCTGGGAGAGATCCCCGCTCTGCTGGTACTCCAGGGCGATCTGTCGGGTGTCCTCCATGAGGGCCTGGCTGTCCGGCGCGGAGCCGGGCCCACAGGCGCTCAGCAGGAGGATCCCCAGCAGGGCCGGCAGGAGCACCCGCAGGAAGGTGTGGGCTCTGGGTTTTTTCAAGGGGGAAAGGAGCGATGTGGTCGGGGGATGGGTCTGGTCGGTTGGCGGTTGCCAGGGGGGGATCTCCAGACCCGACGGAGCGTCTTCGCTGCGAACAGGCTGTCCAAACATGATCTCGTGCGAATTCGGACAGACCTCCCGCCCCGCTTCTCGGGCCATGACAACGACCCGAGCCAGGAACAGGGAAACGCCCGAATTCTCCTCCTTTGTATGTGTTTTCTCCCGGTCTCTGCTATAATGATCCAGACGCTGCCGGGCCTCGCCCGGCAATTCGCTGGGACGTTTCTCCCGAGGGAAGAACGCACCGAACGGGGACCGGGTTCCCGAAGAAGCGCATGGGCACTAAGACGCAGACTGGCCTGCCTTTTCACAGCGCAGACCAGGGGAGAAATGTGTGCCGAAGGTGGGAGTCGAACCCACACGGGATTACCCCACACGAGTTTGAGTCGTGCGCGTCTGCCAATTCCGCCACTTCGGCTCCAGAAAAAGTATACAGGTAGCCTGCGCCCATCGTCAAATACAGGCCGCGGAAGCCCCAGGAAATCGGCCCGGAAACGGGTCCAGAAACGGGCATGGAAATCCAGAAAACCAAGCCGTCCCCCACCCCCCAACCCACCGATGAGCAGGAACTGATCCGGCGCGCCCGGGCCGGGGATCTGGACGCGTTCAACCAGCTTGTGAAGAAGTATCAGGGCCTGGCCTACAGCGTGGCCTACCGCATCCTGCGGGACCGAGAGGCCGCGGCTGACGCCGTCCAGGACAGTTTCGTCAAGGCTTTCCGGGCTTTGGACAGCTTCAAGGGCGGCAATTTCAAGAGTTGGCTCATGCGCATCGTCACCAACACCTGCTACGATTTCCTGCGGGCCCGGGGACGCCGCCCCACGGAGAGCCTGGACAACCTGCCCGGCGCCGAGGAGTTCATGGATGGCCTCACGGACCGGGGCGAATCCCCCCAGGAGTACGCGGAGCGGCGGGAGCTCAACAAACTGCTGGAGGAAGCCATCCAGTCCCTGCCCGAGGACCAGCGCATCGCCCTGATCCTCTGCGACGTGGAGGGCCATTCCTACGAGGAGATCGCAGACATCACCGGCGCCGCCATGGGCACGGTCAAGTCCCGGATCAACCGGGCCCGGCGCAAGGTGCGGGACTACTTGCTGGAACATTCGGAACTTTTGCCCGCCCCCTATCGTCCTAGGAGCAGCTAAAACCCTATCAGAACGGAAAAAGTGCCCAGTTTTTGAGGGAACAGAGGCAGGTTGAAGGAGGAAAGACCTCGAAACCATGGGCCGGACAATCGTGATCCAATGAGCCAATCGCCCCAGCATTCCATTCCCGACGAGCTACTGTCGGCCTATATCGACGGACTGGTCACCGAGGAGGAGCGGGCCCGGATCGAGGCCGCCATGGCCGCGGATCCGGAGATCGCCTGGCAGGTGGAGACCCTGCGCCAGACCGTGCGCCTCCTGAGCGAGCTGCCGCCGGTCCCCCTGCCCCGCTCCTTCGTCCTCACCCAGGCCCAGGTCGCGGACGTGCTCATGGAGCGCCAG
>WGCB01000754.1 GCA_015494005.1 Caldilineaceae bacterium | reverse complement strand
AGATGTGTATAAGAGACAGAGAAGATGCTGCTGGGCGAGATGACCGCCGAAGAGGTGGCTCAGAGCCTCTGGGAGGGTGTTTCCCAGTGGTTCACCCCTGGCCAGTGATCACCTGACGCCTCGGTTGGCGGATCGGAACCCCATTCCGGTCCGCCAACCCCTTCTTCCCGCTTCTTTCACCACAAGGAGCATCCCATGGCTGTCTCAGAACCGCTGACCACCACGGAGAGCACCCCGCCCAAACGGCACAAGCGAGCCAAGGGCGTGGGGAGCGGCGCGCCGTCCTGGCCTGTGATTGCCCTCTTCCTGCTGCCCGCCTTCCTGCTCTACACCGTCTTCATGATCTGGCCCCTGGCCCAGTCCCTCTACTTCAGCTTCTTCGAGTTCAAGGGCCTGGCCCGGGGCGGATTCGTGGGCCTGCGCAACTTCCAAGAACTTTTCACCCGTTATCCCCTCAACGAGCAGCTCCCTCGGGCCTTCCTGCACAACGTCTACTTCTTCGTCGGGACCATGGCCATCCAGAACACCATGGGGCTGCTCTTCGCTCGCCTGCTCCACGGATCCCGGTTCGGTAAGCGCTTCTTCCAGACGGTCTACACCATGCCCTATCTCATCAGCGCCCTGGTGGTGGGCTACCTCTGGAGCCTGATGCTGAACCCCCTCTTTGGCCCGGTGAACCAGGTGCTGAAGGCCATCGGGCTGGAGCAGCTGGCCCTGCCCTGGCTGGGGGATCCCAAGACGGCCCTGCCGGCCATCATCCTGGTGAACGCCTGGCAGTGGGTGGGCTTCCCCATGCTGCTCTTCTCCGCGGGGTTGGCCAACATCGGCGATGACCTGCGGGAGGCGGCCCAGATCGACGGCACCACCAGCTGGAAGCTCTTCCGCTTCATCGAGCTGCCCCTGCTCCTGCCCGTCATCGGCATCGTGACCGTGCTGACCTTCATCGGCAACTTCAACGCCTTCGGCATCGTCTGGGCCATGGGCGGCGTGAACGGTGAGCCGGCCGGCTCTACGGACGTGTTGGGCCTGGTCTTCTACCGCACCGCCTTCCGGGGCGGCATCGACGCCTTCGGTCTGGCGTCGGCCCTGGCCGTGCTCATGTTTGTCTTCATCTTCGGTGTCTCCATGTTCATGCTCGGGCGTTTCCGCCGTTGGGAGGAGAACCTCACATGACGACCCAGCCCCACCCTGCGTCTCGGCGTCTGAACTTGTCCACCATCGCCGTCAACCTGCTCCTCTGGGGGTACGCGGTGATCGTGTTGGGGCCCCTGCTGCTGGTGGTCAGCAACGCGCTGCGCCCCACTCGGGAGATCTTCAAGAACCCCATCGGCCTGCCCACCTCGCCCACCTTCGCCAGCTTCGTCAAAGCCTGGGAAGAGGCCAGCTTCAACACCTATTTCCTGAATTCTCTGATGATCACCGTCGCCTCGGTGATCCTGGCCACCGCGGTGGCCTCCCTGGCCGGCTACATCCTGGGACGGTACACCTTCACCGGCAGCCGCCTCCTGGCCGCCTACTTCCTGGCTGGCCTCATGCTGCCCTTCCGCCTGGCCATCGTGCCCCTCTTCCTGCTGCTGAACGACATGGGGCTCATCGACAACCGCATGGGGCTGATCCTGGTCTACGCGGCCACGGGCATTCCCTTTTCCGTCTTCATCCTCAGCTCCTTCTTCCGCCAGCTGCCCAAGGAGCTGAGCGAGGCGGCCCGCATCGACGGCGCGGGCGAGCTCACCATCTTCGGCCGCATCATGCTGCCCCTGGTGCGTCCGGCCCTGGCCACGGTCATCGTCTTCCAGTTCGTGCCCCTCTGGAACGACTTCTTCTTCCCCCTGGTGCTCCTCCGCTCCACCAGCAAGTGGACCCTGCCCGTGGGCATGACCCGCTTCTTCGGTGAGTTCCAGGCCGACTGGTCCACCCTCTTCGCCGGCCTGATCATCACCACCCTGCCCCTGATCATCCTCTTCCTCCTGGCCACCAAGCAGATCATCGCTGGCCTCACCGCGGGGATCAACAAGTAGCGTCCAGACGCCGTCACCCACGCCGATAGCGGGCGGGACGCCATCGTCTCGCCCGTTTTTCTTGCCCGGGGAAGGGCCCGCGCCCGCCTCAAGGGGAACGGTGGGCCGGACAAATGCGTTCGATCCACTTGGCAGAAACCAGCCCACATCTTATAATGGAGCCAGAACCGCCTGGCGTTCGTCGCCTGTCCGGCGCCTCGGCTCCTGGCCCGTGCGTGCCGGCCCTCCGTCGTTTTCCACTTCGCGCAGCTGTTCCATCACACCCAACCACTCCCATGCCCCAATTTCTCGACTGGTTCGTGGACCGGGAAAAGCAGTACCAGGGCTTCCTGAAGATGATCGCTCGGGAAACGCCCAAGCAGATCATGCTGGTGGAGGCCCCGGCCGGCATGGGCAAGACCTGGCTCATCCAGCGCCTGCGCCACGAGTGCCGGGCCCGGCAGATCCCCGTGGCCCTCTTCGACTTCCGGGATCGACGGCCCTGGGACTACCTGACCCTGGTGCGCCAGGCCCGGGACCAGCTGGGGCCGGGCCACTTCAACGCCATGACCGCGGTGATCAACGCGGCCACCAGCGTGGAGGTGCGGGTCACTGCGGGGGAGGCGGCTGGCGGCGCCGGGAGTGGGGGCGTGGAGATGCACCTGGCCACGGAGGGCGGCGCCATCACCGACAGCGAGATCCAGGTGGGGGACGTGGCCGGGGGCCACATCATCAAGGACAACTTCTTCGTCGTCCGCGCGGACAGCGAGACCGTGCGCCGCTCCATCGAGGTGCGCATCACCGACGCCTTCTTCACCTGCCTGGCCCAGCTAGCCGCGGACCAGGTGGTGGCCTTCCTCTTCGACTCCTACGAGGAGATCACCCAGGAGGCGGACCGCTGGATCCAGGCCCAGTTCCTGGCCCGCATCCGGGACGGCCTGCTGCCCAACCTAGTCACCGTGCTGGCTGGCCGGGAGAACCTGCCGGATCTCTCCTCCGGCTGGGAGCACTGCGTGGCCCGCACTGGCCTGGCCCCCTTCGACCTGGAGCACGTGACCGAGTACCTCCGGGAGAAGCGCAAGCTCACCGAGCTGAGCCCGGAGGAGATCGCCCTGCTGGTCCAGGCCTCGGGAGGGACGCCCGGGCTCCTGGGCACCCTGGCCGATAACCTGGCCGTGGAGTCGGAAAGCGACGACGGGGACTGGCTATGAGCAGCTCATCCCACGCCGTGGCCCAGCAAGAGGCCCTCCTGGCCCAGCTCATGGAGACCCTCCAGCGCAAGAATCCCCGCCTGGCCCAGGCGGTGCGTCTGGGCGCCCTGCCCCGCTGGCTGGATCGGGAGGTGCTGGCCGCGGCCCGGGGCGAGGAGGACGGCCTGGAGGAGAAGATCCTGGCCCGCCTGCGCCGCTTCTCCTTCGTCAACGAGGAGCCCTCTCCCCTGGCTGGCCGGGATGGCCAGGAGGAAGAGACTCGCCTGGTCTACAGCCGGGAGATGCGCCGCTTCCTCCTGGACTGGTGGCTGGCCCAGGATCTGGAGGGCTACCTGGCGGGCAACCGCCGCCTGCGGGACTACTTCCAGGCCTGGCTGGACGCCCACACCCCCCAGGATCCCCGCTATGACGAGTACCTCCTGGCCCATCTCTACCATGCCCTGGCCGTGGACCCGGCCGCGGGCATGGAGCGCCTGACCCAGCTCTTCGCCGCCGCGGAGGCCAACTACCGGCCTGCGGCCGGAGAGCAGCTCCTGGCCCTGGCCGAGGAGCAGACCGCCCGCTTCTCCCCCCAGGAGCACGCCCAGCTGGAGCTGCTCCGGGCCCGCCTGGATCAGCTCTACGAGCGCTGGGAGGCCAGCCGTCGCCGCCTGGAGCCCCTGCTAGAGCAGCCAGACCTGGCCCCGGCCATCAAAGTGGAGGCCCGGCGCATCCTGGCCCGGACCCTGATCCAGGAGCGGGAATGGCTCCAGGCCATCCAGCTTCTCCGTGAGGCCGGGACCATCTGCCAGGAGTACAAACTGGAGAGGCAGACCGCCCAGATCATGGCCGCGCTGGGGGATGCCTACCTGGATTTCGCCTTCCACGCCTGGGGCCAGGCTCAGTTTTCCCTCACCGAGAAGCGGGGCTGGCTGGGCATGGACCCGGTGCTGCTCAAGCTCTTCGCCCTGGCGGAAATGTGGTACCAGCGGGCGGAGAAGGAGCTGAAGCGCTTGGGCGACCAGGATGCCCTCCTGGATGTGGAGGAACAGCTGGCCCGCCTGGCCCTCACCATGGACCTGGCCCGCCGAGCCGTCCGCCTCTACCGGGAGGTGTTGGCGGAGGGGCAAGGTCGCCTGGAGCCCTACCGCCAGGCTCGGATCCGGCTGGAGCTGGCCTACGCCCTGGCCCAGAACGGCAAGCTGGCCGAGGCCCGGCACATCCTGGAGCAGATCCTGCCGGTCTTCCAGGCCTATGGCCACCGGCGACGTCAGGCCCAGACCCGCATGCTCCTGGCCCAGATCCACGCCCGGGAGGAGCGCTACCCGGAGGCGGTGGCGGAGTACGAACAGGCCCTGGCCCTCTGGCAGGAGCTGGGCGAGGAGGAGGCGGTCACCGAGCTGGCCCACCAGATGGAGGAGCTGGCTCGCCGGGAGGGTGTGGACGACGCCTTGAAGGAGCGGCTGCGAGCTCTGGCCGGGTCTGTCACCCGCCGGGTCTACGCCACCCGCTACCGCCATCCCCACTCGGCGCTCTTCGGGCGCATCTCCCTGGTGGCCCTGGCTGTCCTCTTCTTCATGACCCTGCTCCTGGGCTTTCGCACTCAGTCCGGCACCAGCATCCGCGCGGACGCGGCCCTGATCCGGCCGGTGCAGCAGCCCATCCCCGCCGCGGAGGAGCTCTCCCCCACCGTCTCCCTCACCGTGCAGCAGCAGCTCCAGCCCACGGTGGATGCCCAGGTGGTCACGCCGGTGGTGGCGGGCAGCCTCCTGGCCTATCTGCTCCTCTACGCCGGCCTGACCCTCTACCTCTTCACCCGGGCCCGGCTGGAGGACGTGCAGCAGGCCCAGCGTCGGCGTCTGGTGGTGGAAACCCAGGCCGGGGTGAGCCGGGAGGAGGGCGGCGCGGATCTGGCCCACCTGGAGTGGTCCCAGGTGAACGCCATGGTGGTGGCGGACCGGCGGATCCGTCGTCGTCCCTGGCCGGGGCACTCCTACTTCGCCCTCTTCGGCCCGGCCCAGCGCATCGTGGTCCCCGGCCTCACCCGGCGCTACCAGGCCCTGCAGGAGTGGATCCGCCAGCATCTGCCCGCCTCCGTGCCCGTCCACGACCTGGGCTTCTCCATCCTGGGCAGCCGCAGCGGCCTCCTCTTCCTCCTGGCCTTGATCTACCTGGCCCTCTTCGCCCTGCTGACCCAGCTGGCGCCCTCCTGGCTGACGGCCCGGCTCCACCCCTTCCCCTACGCCCTGGCGGACCTCTTCGGCCTGAGCCTGCTGGGCATCGGCCTGCCCCTGGGCTACTGGTTCGTGATCCAGCCCATGCGGGCCCGGGTGGCGGAGGATCCCCGCACACCGGTGGTCTGGCTGGGCGGTCTGCTGGGCCTCTTCTTCGGCCTGCTGGCCATCCTCCAGATCAACCTCGTCCAGCTGCCCCTGGGCCGGCCGGATATCGCCATGGGCCTGGTGGCCGCGGGGATCACCGGCCTGGCCGCCCACTACATGGCTCGCCTGCGGGTCACCTCCGTCTGGGGCCAGGGCCACGGGGATGCACCCCACGTCTATCCCCGGCCCGTGCGCCTGGTCGCGGGGATCCTGGCCGGGCTGGTGCTCCTGGGCACACTCCTCTCCGTGGGCCGGGAGCTCTACAGCTTCCACTTCCTGGTCACCGGGAACGCGCGCCTGCAACAGGCGGAGACCCTGGCCCTGACCCAGCCCGAGGACGCGGAGCAGCTCCTGGAGCAGGCGGTGGCGGCCTACCAGCGCTCCTTGCGCCTGCGCCCCGAGGCCTCGGCCTTCAACAGCCTGGGCGCAGCCTTGACCGAGCTGGACCGCTTCCAGGAGGCCATCCAGGCCTACGAGCGGGCGGTCCAGGAGGACCCGAGCGAGCCGATCTACCTGAGCAACCTGGCCCTGGCCTACACCGACTGGGCCAGCCGCACCCAGGATCCCCAGCTCCAGGATGAGCGCTACGTCCTGGCCTGGGAGAAGTTCGCCCAGGCCCTGGCCCAGATGGAGGCCCGGCCGGAGCGCTACCAGGCCCAGATGGAGACGGTGCGCCTGCTCCGGGGTGGGGCCTCCTTCCAGCGGGGCAAGTACTTCGCTGACGAGCTCGAGGAGTACGACACCGCCCTGGAGCACTACCGCTCCGCCTTTCAGGACTACACCTGGGTCATCGACCACGGCACGGATCCCCAGCGGGTGGCCGCGGCCTACGCCAGCCGGGGCTGGGT
>WGCB01000753.1 GCA_015494005.1 Caldilineaceae bacterium | reverse complement strand
TTACCAACCAGGGCAGCGGCCTGGGCTACAATGAAGCCACCCTGGATTCCCCTGTGATGTTTCCACCCGTGGGCGCCCTCAACCCTCCCACCGCCCCTGCTGGCCCACGGCGACCACGACCTGGAGCAGAGACGAGTAGAAAAAGGAGGCTGGAATGGCTCACGCAACCCAGAAAGCGGTGCAGGGCACGCTGCGCACGCTGATTCGATTGAACCGAGAGAGCGAGAAAGGGTTCCGGGTGGCCGCGGAATGTGTGAGCAACCGGGGCTTGAAGGTGCTGCTGAAGAGCTGCGCCCAGCAGCACGCGGAGTTCGCCCAGGAGCTGGAGGAGGAGCTGGCGCAGATGGGGGAGCGACCGTCCCAGCGGACCACGCCCCTGGCCTTGCTCCATCGGGGCTGGATCATCATCAAGGCCACCATGACCGCCGGCCCCCAGGACACGGAACGGGTGGTGCTGGCCGAATGCTCCCGGGGTGGCCGCTACATCCTGGACGCGTACAGGAGCGCTTTGGCCTTGGAACTCCCCTCGGAGCTGGCCGATAGATTGCGTCGACAGCAGGAGGAGTTGGCCAGCATCCACCAGCAGATCGAGGAGCTGAAGGGCATCGGCGACAAGCAGCTGGTGGTCCGTCTCTTCAACAGCTCCCAGGACGTGGCCAAGGCCATGGAAGCCCTGGAGGCCAGCGGGCTCACCGACCAGGACATCAACGTCCTGGCCTTCGACAAGGTGATGACCAAGTACCAGGGAGACATCAAGGGCGTCACCATCGCGGAGGCGGTCAGCTCGGCCAGCCTGAGCGGCGCGGTCCTGGGTGGGCTCATCGGCGCCCTGGTGGGCGTGAGCATCCTCCTGGTTCCGGAGACCATCATGGACTGGCAGGTGGCCCCGTGGACGGCGTTGGTGCTGTCCATCTTGGCTGGCGGCCTGGTGGGGGGCCTGTTCGGGGCGCTCTTCGGCCTGCTCATCGGCTCCAGCGTGGTGGAGGAGGACACGTTCCTCTACGACGACAGCCTGGCCCACGGCGAGTCCATGCTCATGGTCTGCGCCAACCACCAGCAGGCGGACCAGGTGGCCACGGTCCTGAAGCAGATCAACGCGGCCCGCGCCTGAGCCGACCTCTCAGCCTTCCCACCCCTTCGCCATGCCCTCCTGGCCTCGATTGTTGCGCACCTGCAGTAGTGGTATGATTAAGCCAGTCAAAAACAGAGCCCCATCCACCGACAAAAGCTCATCGCCGCAACGGGTGCGTGGCGGCCGGCCTGCGCTTCCGATGCCGCCTCGATGCCCTTGTGGCGGACGAGCCCAGACGAAACGGAGCGCATGTACACCATGGCCACCGTATCCTCTCTACCCGCGGACGCCCTCTACACCCGCTGTGACCCCGCCCTCTTCGACTTCACCACCACCCAGGAGCTGCCGGATCTGTCCGACGTCATCGGCCAGGCCCGGGCCGTGGAATCCATCCAGTTCAGCATCGGCATCCGCCGAGACGGCTACAACCTCTACGCCCTGGGCCCCTCGGGCACGGGCAAACACTCCATCGTCAAGCGCTTCCTGGAGCAGCGAGCCGCCCAGGATCCCCTGCCGTCGGATTGGTGCTACGTCTACAACTTCAAAGAGAACCACAAGCCCATCGCCCTGCGCTTCCCCGCGGGGATGGGTCAGCAGTTCCGCCAGGACATGTCCGGCCTGCTGGACGACCTGCGCTCGGCCATCCCCTCGGCCTTCGAGCGGGAAGAATACCGGGTGCGCCGCCGGGCCATCGAGGAGGAGTTCAGCGAGCGGCAGAATCAGGCCCTGAACGCCCTGCAGGAAAAGGCCCAGGCCCGGGGATTGACCTTGCTGCGCACCCCGGCTGGCCTGGTCTTTGCCCCCTACGTGGGCGGCAAGGTCCTGGCGCCTGAGGAGTTCGAGCAGCAGCCCGAGGAGGTCAAGAAGCGGCTGGAGGAAGAGGCCAAGAAGCTCCAAGACGAGCTGCAGAAGGTGCTCTACCAGTTCCCCATCTGGCAGCGGGAGCTGCGCCAGCGCATCATGGAGCTGAACCACGAGGTGGTCACCTACGTGATCCAGCCCCTGTTGGACGAGCTGCGCCAGAAATACGCGGAGATGCCCCAGGTGCTGGAGTACCTGGACAGCGTCCAGAAGGACATGGTGGACAACTTCGAGTATTTCCTGCTGGAGGAGGCCAAACCCAAGACGGCGGAGGCGAGTCCCCTGCCCATGCCAGGCATCCCCACAGCTTCGCCCTTGCGCCGCTACCAGGTGAACCTCCTGGTGGATCACAGCGACGTCCAGGGTGCGCCGGTGGTCTACGAGGACAATCCGGCCTTCCAGAACCTGGTGGGCCGGGTGGAGTACATGGCCCAGATGGGCGCCTTGACCACGGATTTCACCCTGATCAAGCCGGGTGCGCTGCACCGGGCCAACGGCGGCTACCTGATCCTGGACGCCCACCGGGTGCTCCTCCACCCCTTCGCCTGGGAGGGGCTGAAACGGGCCCTGCGCTCCAAGAAGATCCGCATCGAGACCCCTGGCCAGATGCTCAGCCAGATCAGCACCATCACCCTGGAGCCCCAGCCCATCCCCCTGGATGTGAAGATCGCCCTGCTGGGGGATCGGCTGCTTTACTACCTCCTGTCCCAGGCGGACCCAGACTTCGAGGAGCTCTTCCGGGTGGCGGCGGACTTCGACGACGAGATGAACCGGGATGCGGAGACCCAGAAGCTCTACGCCCAGCTCCTGGGCACCCTGGCCCGACGGGAATCCCTGCGCCCCCTGCACCGGGATGCGGTGGCCCGGCTCATCGAGCACAGCGCCCGGCTGGTCTCGGACGCGGAGAAGCTGTCCGCCCGCATGGAGATCATCGTGGATCTGATGCAGGAGGCGGACTACTGGGCCGGCCAGTCCGGGGACGACGTGATCCGCCGGGAGCACGTGCAGAAGACCATCGACGCCCGCATCTACCGCAGCAGCCGGGTCCAGGAGCGGATGCAGGAGGCCATCCTGCGGGACTTCATCCGCATCCAGACCGAGGGCGCGGAGATTGGGCAGATCAACGGGCTTTCGGTGATCCAACTGGGTGGCTACTCCTTCGGCCGTCCCAGCCGCATCACCGCGCAAGTGCGCATGGGCCGAGGCGAGGTCATCGACATCGAGCGGGAGGTGGAGCTCAGTGGCCCCATCCACTCCAAGGGCGTGCTCATCCTGGCCAGCTTCCTGGGCGCGCGCTATGCCGCGGAGCGGCCCCTCTCCCTGGCCGCCAGCCTGGTCTTCGAGCAGTCCTACAGCGGCGTGGACGGGGACAGCGCCTCCTCTGCGGAGCTGTACGCGCTCCTCTCGGCCATCGCCCGGGCGCCCATCAAGCAGTCCCTGGCCGTCACCGGCTCGGTGGACCAGCACGGCAACGTCCAGGTCATCGGCGGGGTGAACGAGAAGATCGAGGGCTTCTTCGACGTCTGCCAGGCCCGGGGGCTGACCGGCGAACAGGGGGTGCTCATCCCCCAGGGCAACGTGAAGAACCTGATGCTCAAGCAGGAGGTCATCGACGCGGTGCAGGCCGGCCAGTTCCACATCTACCCGGTGAGCCATGTGGACCAGGGCATCGAAATCCTCACCGGCATCCCCGCGGGGGAGCGGGACGAGGAGGGGAACTATCCGGAAGGCACCATCAACCAGCGGGTGGAGGCGCGCCTGGCCGAGCTGGCGGAGAAGCGGGCCCATTTCAGCCGAGAGGACGAAGAGGAGGAAGAGGAGTAGGCGTCACGGGCGGGATCAAAGTCACAGAGCGGCCGGATTCGTCTCCAAGGCGGCAGGGAAGCTTGCGAAACAGCTCGTTCTTCCCGCACAAAAAGACTACACGAAGGCAGTGCCGACAATTTCGCCCGTGGGCCGATCCGATCTATACTTTTTCCAGACGCCTTTCGGGGTTCTTCAGCCAGACAGACTGGCAGACATAGATTGGCAGGAACAACCATGCAGAGAAACACGTTTCAAATCGAACGCATTCTGGTGGCCATGGACGCCTCCCCCTACAGCCGGGTGGCCCTGAAGGTGGCCGCCGATCTGGCGGCCACCTTCAGGGCCACCCGGCTGTAGGG
>WGCB01000752.1 GCA_015494005.1 Caldilineaceae bacterium | reverse complement strand
TGCATGCGCTGCTCCTTTCGCATCGTCCGATGCTGGTAGGGGGCTGGGTACCGCCCCGTCCGCCTTTCCTGGCTTGTCTGGCTGAGCTGGTTGCCGGGCCGCCTCAGGCGCCGTCCGCATCTTCCTGGCCGAGCTCGGCTGCCATGGCCTGGGCGATGCGGCGAAAGTCCTCCGGGCCGATCTTGAACAGGCCGCGGCGGAAGGGGAAGCCCCAGCGCTGCTTGTCCTGGATGAAGTCCAGCGCGTCGATCAGCGGGCGGATGGGCGCCTCCTGGCAGGGGAGGAAGGCCACCCGGCGGCGCCACGGGTGGAAGGTGGGCGTCATCTCGGCCTGGTAGGGCTCCTCGTCCAGCACCCGGGCGATGGCCGTGAAGCGCTGCAGAGGCTCGCCCGCCCGGAAGCGGGTGCGGGGGGAGTAGAACACGATGAGATCGCCCTTGGAGAGCCGGCGCAGGTTGGTGGCCCGGCCGTGGTTGGCCTGGGTGAAGCCGCCCTCCATGCCCACCTTGACGTGGTCCCGGGAAACCGTGTTGATCCAGTAGTTCATGCGCTTGGAAACCTTTCCTGGTGGGGAGGAGCGGCCGGCGACTCCTCCGAGTTGTCCATGGGTCGCACATCCGAGGAGATGCAGGCCACACCTGAAATCTTCTCAAGGAAACGCTCGCACCAGCCTTGATCTTCCGCCCTTTTCTGTGGATAATGGGCCCACCAACACCTCCGTCCCAGCCAACCCAGACGCCACAGGACCTTCCCCGACCCTGGCGTCGCCACGCAATGACCCGAGGATGCCATGGAATTTCCCCAGATCATCACCCGCCTGCCCCAGGCCGACCTCCCTATCCCCGGCCTGCGGGCCTACATGCTCCGCTCCGAGCATGGCCTGATCGCCTTCTTCGAGGCCCTGGAGGACACGGAGATCCCGCCCCATGCCCACAAGGACCAGTGGGGCACGGTGCTGGAAGGCCAGGTGGAGTTCACTGTGGGCGGCGAGACCCGCACCGTCGGCCCTGGTGAGTCCTACTTCGTCCCCGGGGGCGTGGTCCACAGCGCCCGGGTGCCAGCCGGGGCCAAGCTCCTGGAGTTCTTCGAGGAGAGCGACCGGTTTCGGGAGAAGCCGACGGAGGACGAGGGCTAGACGGAGGTTGTGGACAGCCGTCGGCAGCTGCCAGCAGCTGTTCGCAGCTGAGCGAACGTGGCTTCAACGGATGATAGGGGGCAGGCAATGGTTTCTGTGCCGTCGCCTGCCCCCTTTTTGGACCCACGTCCGTCGTCCGGTCCGAGATGCGCAAGCCCCCAACCCGCCCGTCAGGATCGGGCCTTCCCCAGGCCCTTGACCAGCCGCCGCCCGGCCTCCTCCAGGGTCTCGAAGCGCTTGGGGTAGGCGAAGCGTACGCTGGTGGCGCCGTAGCCGGGCAGGGAGTAGAAGTGGCTGCCGGGAACCACGGCCACGCCCACTTCCCGGGTGAGCCAGAGGGCGAACTCTAAGGGCGGCCAGGTAGCCTGGGGGACGGGCAGATTCGCATAGTCCGCCAGAATGTAGTAGGCCCCCTCCGGTGGCGTGGCCTGGAAGCCCACCTCCTCCAGGATGCCCATCATGATGTCCCGGCGCCGGTGATAGTCCTGCACCTGCCTGCGGTAGTAGCTCTCGGGCAGATCCAGCGCGGTGACCGCGGCGGCCTGGAGGGGCGTGGGCGCGCAGATGGTCATGTAGTCGTGGACTGGGCGGATGGCTCGGGCGAAGGGCTCGGGGGCGATGGCGTAGCCTAGACGCCAGCCGGTCACCGCGTAGGTTTTGCCCATGCCGCCGATGGTGATGGTGCGATCCTGCAGGCCCTCCCGGCTGCCCGGGCAGATGTGCACTCGACCATCGTAGAGGATGCGGTCGTAGATCTCGTCGGTGATCAGGGTCAGGTCGTGCTCCACCAGGAGCTGGGTCAAGCCGGCCATCTCCTCCTCGTCGAAGACCCGGCCCGTGGGGTTGTGGGGCGTGTTCAGGAGCAGGGCCCGGGTGCGGGGGGTGATGGCCTGGGCCACCCGCTCCAGGTCCAGGCGGTAGGCCGGGGCCTCCAGGGGCACGGCCACGGGGACGGCCTCGGCCAGGATGGCGGCCGGGCGGAAGTTCTCGTGGGCTGGCTCCAGGATGATGATCTCGTCCCCAGGGTTCAGGGTGGCCAGCATGGCCCCGGTGATGGCTTCCGTCACCCCGCAGGTCACCGTCACGTGGACGTCCGGGTCCACGGACCAGCCCAGGCGCGCCGTGTAGAGCTCGGCCAGCTTTTCCCGCAGGGGTGGGTAGCCCCAGGTGACGGAGTACTGGTTCAGCCCGTCCCGGATGGCTCGGACCGCGGCCTCGGTGACGGCTTCGTGGGGCGGGAAGTCCGGGTAGCCCTGGCTCAGGTTGATGGCGTTGTGCTCCATGGCCACCCGGGTCATCTCCCGGATCATGGACTCGCTGAAGCGGTGGATGCGTTGCGCGGCGGTCTGCATGGCGCGTCCCTTCCTGTGGGTGATGGTTGGGTCAATGGCCGGCGAACTGGGGCCAGCGGGAGCATTCTAGCCTACCGGCCCGGCATCCGCAACGTGGGCGAACGCCAGGCTGCCTGGCTTGGTGTTTCCTCCCGGACGCGGGTATACTGGAGCGTCGAACCGGCCTTCCGGCCTTTCGCGTCCACATGGCAACCGATCCCCGAGGTGATCCTCCATGCAGCAAGGAATCCAAGAACAGCAGGAAACGTCAGTCCCGAGCCAGCGGGCCTTCGGTGACGCCCGTCCGGCCCAGCAGCGCGCCTGGCGAGACTACCTGGGCCTGGTGGCCCGGGGCTTCGCCATGGGCTCGGCGGACGTGGTGCCCGGCGTCTCCGGTGGCACCATGGCCTTCATCCTGGGCATCTACGAAGAGCTGATCATGAGCATCCGGGCCGTGGGCCAGCCGACCTTCCTGAAGGCCCTGGCCCGGCTGCGGGTGGCGGAGGCCCTGCGGGTCATCAACTTTCCCTTTCTGGCCGCCGTGGGGGCGGGCATCGGGCTGGCCGTGCTCACCCTGGCCAAGGGGCTCTCCTGGATGCTCCAGAACCAGCCGGTCATGCTCTGGAGCTTCTTCTTCGGCCTGGTCCTGGCCTCGGTGATGACCGTGAGCAAGCGGGTCAAGCGTTGGTCCCCGGCTACTGGGGCGGCGTTGTTGGTTGGGGCTGTGGGGGCCTACCTGCTGGTGGGGGCCGTGCCTCTGCAGACGCCCAACGCCTGGTGGTTTCTGGTCCTGAGCGGGGCCCTGGCCATCTGCGCCATGATCCTGCCGGGCATCTCCGGGGCCTTCATCCTGGTGCTCCTGGGCAAGTACCAGTTCGTCCTGGACGCGGTGAACCAGCGGGACCTGGTCACCCTGGGGCTGGTGGGCCTGGGCGCGGGGCTGGGCATCGTCACCTTCGCCCAGGTGCTGGGCTGGCTCTTCCGCCGCTACCACGACCTGACCGTGGCCCTGCTCACCGGCCTGATGGTGGGTAGCCTGCGCAAGATCTGGCCCTGGAAAGAGGTGGTGGACTTCATCCTGGACCGGCATGGGGAGATGATTCCCACGGTGGAGCGGAACATCCTGCCCCCCCTGGCCGTGGGTGGCCATTTCAACTGGGAGGTGGGCCTGGCTCTGGGGCTGGCCCTCCTGGGATTTGCCACGGTCATGTTGCTGGACCACTGGGCCCACCTGCTGGATCCCCAGGAGCAGACGGCCTGATCCACGTCTGCCTGGACTGGGGACAAACCGAATCCACACGCGAAAAAGCGCCCGGGACGGGAAACTGTCCTGGGCGCTTTTGGATTGGGCGAGATATAGCGACCGTCTATCGTCTACCGTCTTTCGTCGCTCCTGCTACTGGCTATCTTGCGAGCAAGGGTAGGTAGACCGTCTTCGGCGCCACGACCCGCGGCACGGTCAGGGGATCCCCGAAGAGGGCGTAGGTGCGCAGGTTCTCCTGGCAGCAGAGCCCATCGGCGAAGACCTCCAGGTATCCAGCCTGGGTCAGCTGGCCCAGGGGTTTGCTCACCGGATCGTCGGCCCAGAGGGCCTTGTAGAAGCCAGCCTGGAGGGTGTCGTGCCCGTAGGCCACGCCCAGCCCGGTGGGGCCCCAGACCGCGGCTGCTCCGCCTCCTTCCTGCAGGAAGAGCCGCTCGTCCAAGGTGGTGCCGGAGTAGGCCGGCTGCTGGAACATGCCCGTCAGGCAAGTGAGCTCCGTGACGATGGGCAGCTTGGAGCCGTTGGTCAGGGTGTCCACGTCGAAGAGGCCCAGGAGGTAGGGCGGATCCGCCTCCAGGTCCGTGGAAGCCCACTGCCAGAAGTGGGCGTGGCCGATGTAGGTGGCCAGTCCCGCCCCTCGATCCAGGGCCGCCACGGTCTTTTCGTGGGCCTTCTCCGCATCCGGCTCTCGCCAGGGGGCTCGCTGGTAGGAAGGCGGATAGGGATCGTAGTAGACCCGCTCGATCTCCATGCCGTTGGGCAGGAGGGCGATGCTGGCTTCGGCGGAGGCGGGGAAGTCACCGGCTCCGTCCACCGTGCCGTCCGGGGCGTGGTAGTTGTCGGTCACGTAGACGGCCCGACTCTGCCAACCCGGGGCCAAGGAGCTCTGCTCGTAGGCCAACAGCTTGGCCACCACCACGTCCAGCTCCTGGGTGCTCTTCACCGGGAAGCGCCCCACGAACAGGTCGGGCAGGGAGTCATCCAGAGGATCGTCCCCGTCCAGCTGGCCGAAGCAGGTCTCGCAGGCCGTCTCCTTCAGCCAGGGGTCCACGTTGGCCAGGTAGGGGGGCACGAAATTGGTGTTGTTGCGCCCCAGGTAGTTGTGGGGATCCGAGGTGCCGTCCCCCACCAGGGTCACCGCGATGGGAGGGGTAGACCAGGTGGCCGCCGCGTGGCGCAGGAAGGAGCGGATGGCTTCCGGCGAGACCTGGCCGTAGCTCCAGGTGTCGTAGATGGCCTGCACATCCACCACCGCCACGGAATAGCCCTGGCTACGTCGCCAGCTCACCAAGGGGGCCAGGCCCGGATGGAACTGGCTGGGGCCGATGTAGAGCACCTGGGCAGCCAGGGGTGAGACCAGGTCCACGGCCTGGTGGGCCTGGACGGAAGGACGGTGCAGGGTTTGGGCCAGGGA
>WGCB01000751.1 GCA_015494005.1 Caldilineaceae bacterium | reverse complement strand
TCTAGAAAACGATCACACTTTGCTCAACTCAGCAATGTGTTGCAGCTTCGAGAAGAGATTGGACCGCTCCGTGGCGATGTGGGCGATGATGTCCGCGATGCGTTGCACCAGGGAGAGCAGCCGTTCCTGGCTTTCCGGCTCCAGGTGGGGGACCTGCTCCAGGTGGCGCTCCAGCAGCTCCGGATCCACCGCCAGCTCCTGAGCCATGCGTCGGCGCTCCTCCGGGGAAGGCGGCCACTCGGTCGGGGCCACCCCGCCGGTGACCAGCATGGCCTGGAGCTCCTGCCCCACCCGGATGAGCCCGCGGGTCCAGAGCAGCCCCATGGGCCCCGGCACGAAGTCCGGGCGCAGGCTGAGGTCCTGGGCCAGGGCCACCCAGAGATCCTGGTAGCGCTGCCGGGCCACGGGCGAGCGCATCACAGCCTCGTAGAGGGGGAAAGGGTTGCTGGGCCGGGTGATGGGCTTGCCCGCCATGTCCGTGACCAGGAACATCACGCCCAGGGTGTCGCCAAAGGTGTCCAGGATCTGATGCACGCAATCGATGGCCACCAGTTTCTCCAGATCCGTCCGGGGATGCGGGCTGGCGCTCTCCTGGGCCCCCACGAAGACAGAGGCCTGGGTCTTCAGCCAGCGCTCCACCTCCTGGCGGGGGAAACGCCACTGGTTGCCCACCTTCACTGCCGGCAACCGGCCCCCATCCGCCATGCGGTAGATGGTGGTCCGGTCCACCTGAAGGATCTCCTGCAGCTGCTTGGTGGTGAGGTAACTGGCCACGATCCTGACTCCCCGCACTCCATCCGCAATCACGTGCTGCGATTTCCATCACAACCTGTGCATTTGCTGCATTGGGTTGCATTTGATGCACCCTGTTGCACTTCCATCATAGCCCCGGGCCCTGTGCAGCGCATGTGACACCTGTCCTGACCGGCTCGGGACGTTTGTCACATTTTTCACAAATGGCGGTGGGATCTGCTGGGGAAACCAAAAACCGAGGCCTTTGCCCCGGTTTTCGATGCACGTTCTCGCTTGTGGGAACCGACGTCGGTCCTGCTACGTTGTTCAGCCCGAGCTCGCTTCGCTCTGGAGCTTCTCCTGGAGGCGCTGGCGGGCCAGGCCCGGATCCGCCTTGCCCTTCAGGGCCCGCATGACCTGGCCCATGAAGAAGCCCAGGAGCTTGGTCTCCCCCGCCCGGTAGCGGGCCAGCTCCTCGGGATGGGCGGCCAGGACCTGGTCGATGGCGGCGTCGATCTGGGCGGTGTCGCTGACCATGGCCAGCCCTTCCGCCTCCACGATGGCCTGGGGATTCTCCCCGGTGCGGACCATGCGCTCCAGCACCTTCTTGGCTGTGTTGGGGTTGATGACCCGCTCGTCCACCAGGCGCAGGAGCTGGGCCAGCTGCTCCGGCTTCATGGGGATGCCGGCGATCTGGCGCAGGTCCTGTCCCTGGCCCTCCGCGTAGAGGAGGCGGAAGAGCTCCCCGGTGATCCAGTTGGCCAGGCGCTGGGGCTTGCCCTTCGCCGTGCCGTAGGCGGCCACAGCGGCCTCGAAGAAGTCGGCCACCCGCTTCTCGCTGGTCAGGATCTCCGCCTCGGCCCGGCGCAGGCCCCACTCCTCCTGGTAGCGGGCCCGCTTGGCGTCGGGCAGCTCGGGCAGGGTGGCCCGGATGGCCTGGATCCAGGGCTCCTCCACCCGCAGGGGCGGGATGTCTGGCTCGGGGAAGTAGCGGTAGTCCTCCGCGCTCTCCTTGGTGCGCTGGAGGACCGTGCGCTGGTTCTGCTCGTCCCAGCCCATGTTGACCTGCTCCACCTGGCCGCCCTGCTCCAGGATCTGGGCCTGGCGCTGGGCCTCGTAGGCGATGGCGTTGCGCACGGAGCGGAAGCTGTTTAGGTTCTTCACCTCTACTTTGACGCCGTACTCGCCCCGCTCCCGCATCTCCGGCGTGCGGACGCTGATGTTGGGCTCGCAGCGCATGGCCCCCTTCTCCATGTCCCCGCTGTTCACCCCCAGGTAGCGGAGGAGGGTGCGCAGCTTGGTGAGGAAAGCGTAGGCCTCGTCGGGGCTGGCGATGTCCGCCTCGGTGACGATCTCCATTAGGGGCACCCCGGCCCGGTTCAAGTCCACCAGGGAGTAGCCGTCCACGTGGGTGGTCTTGCCCGTGTCCTCCTCCAGGTGGGCCCGGCGGATGCGGATGCGCTTGCTGCCGCCGTCGGGCAGATCGATGGCCACCCAGCCGTCCAGGCAGAGGGGCAGCTCGTACTGGGAGATCTGGTAGCCCTTGGGCAGGTCCGGGTAGTGGTAGTTCTTGCGGGCGAAGACCGCGGTCTCCGCGATGCGGCAGTTCAGGGCCAGGCCGGTCTTGATGGTGGCCTCCACCGCGGCCCGGTTGGCCACGGGCAGGGCCCCGGGCATCCCCAGGCAGACGGGGCAGGTGTGGCTGTTGGGCGGCGCGCCCTGGTAGTCCGCGCTGCAGCGGCAGAACATCTTGGAGCGGGTGAGCAGCTGGGCGTGGACCTCCATGCCCACCACCACCTCGTACTTGCCCAGGACCAGGTAGGTGCTGGCGGGGCTGGATGAGCTGGAAGGGCTGTCAACGGCCTTGGACGTGGCACTCGACGTGGCGCTCATAGAACGATCCTTGCGATCCATGCGTTCAGGGAAGGGCGGGTCGAAATCCGGCGGAATCGCCGGGATCATAGCACAGGCCCAGCCCAGGAACAACTCCCATGCCCCGGAACGCGCCGGCCTCGCCGTCCTCTGGCATCCGCACCGATTGGGGTATAATGGAGCCATTATGACGCTTTCTCCCCGTGCTCTGCACCGCTTTTCCCGGGCCCATGCCAGCCGGTTCTGGCTGCCTGCCCTCTTCATCGTCTTGCTGCTGCTGGCCGGCTGCGGCGACGACCCGGAGACGCCGGAATCCCTGTCCCCGGAGCCGGGCCAGGCCGTGGCCACCTATACCCCTGTCTCTTATACAC
>WGCB01000750.1 GCA_015494005.1 Caldilineaceae bacterium | reverse complement strand
GTCTACAACCGGGTGGCCCCCTCGGTGGTGACCATCACTACCCGCGTGCTGCGCCGAGGCTTTTTCTTCCAGGTGATCCCAGAGGAAGGCTCTGGCTCCGGCTTCGTCCTGGACCGGGAGGGGCGCATCCTGACCAACTTCCACGTGGTGGAGGGGGCCCAGAACATCGAGGTCATCTTCGAGGGCGACCAGGTCTTCCCGGCCCAGGTCATCGGCCTGGATCCCCGCAACGACGTGGCCGTCCTCCAGATCGACGCGCCGCCGGAGCTGCTGACGCCGGTGGAGCTGGGCAGCTCCGGGGACCTGCAGGTGGGGCAGCGGGCCATCGCCATCGGCAACCCCTTCGGTCAGTTCAGCCGCACCCTCACCACCGGGGTGATCAGCGCCCTGGATCGTACCCTGGAGGGCCAGGACGGCCGCACCATCAGCGGCGTCATCCAGACGGACGCGGCCATCAACCGGGGCAACTCCGGTGGGCCCCTTCTGGACAGCAGCGGCCGGGTCATCGGCATCAACACGGCCATCTTCAGCCCCACCGGGACCAGCGCCGGGGTGGGCTTCGCCATCCCAGTGGACACGGTCAAGCGCATGCTGCCGGACCTCCTCACCCTGGGCCGCTACCGTCACCCCTACCTGGGCATCCGCTACGCCTACCGCATCACCCCGGGGCTGGCCCAGGCCCTGGAGCTGCCCGTGGAGTCCGGCCTGCTCCTGGTGCAGCTCTTCGACGGCAGCCCCCTGGAGCGAGCCGGGGTGCGGGGGGCTCGGCGGGAGGTGATCCTAGGGAATCAGCGGGTTTTCGTGGGCGGGGACATCCTGGTGGCGGTGGATGGCCAGCCGGTGACCAGCCTGGAGGAGCTCCAGATCCTGCTGGAGTCCAACTACAAAGTGGGGGACACGGTGCGGGTGGATCTCATCCGGGACGGCAAGCCCTTCACCGTGGAGGTGACCCTGGCCGAGGAGCCCAGCTCCCGTTGACCAGGCTGGCCATGCGAGGCAGGGATCAGCGCCGCCGGGCCAGGTTCACTGCGTCTCGAAGCATGGCCGCGGCCGTGGGCAGGGGCTCTCGCTCCCAGATCTTGTGGTACATCTTGCCGTAGAGGTCGCTCTGGAACTCCACGCCCATCTCCCAGCCGTCGCACTGGCCCAGGAAGCTGCTCGCCGGCAGGGCCGTGGGAGCCACGGAGAGCCGGTAGCCCGTGCCTTCCCGCTGGGCCACAGCCAGGAGCTTGAGGGTGCGTCCCTGGGCCGCCAACTCCTGGAGCTGGGCCGTGGTCACCTCCAGGATGCCCTGGACGCTCACCTGGGCCAGGGTGGCCGGCATCCCCAGCACGCTGTTGGCCAGGATGACCAGCTTGTTGGCCGTGTCCCAGCCCTCCACGTCCAGGGAGGGATCCGCCTCCGCGATGCCCCGCTCCTGGGCCTCGGCCAGGGCCTCCTGGTAGGATCGCCCCTGAGCCATCTCCCCCAGGATGAAGTTGCTGGTGCTGTTGAAGATGCCCCGGAGCAGCCGGATGTCCGCGGCCACCAGGTCCCGTTGGCCGATGTTGACCACGGGCAGGGCGCCGCAGACCGTGGCGCTGAAGGCCAGGCCCGCGCCCCGCTCCTGGGCCAGGCGGTGGAGCTCCTGGTAGGCCAGGACCAGGGGCGCTTTGTTGGCCAGCACCGTGTCCATGCCCCGGGCCAGGGCCGTGCGGGCCAGGCTCAGGCCCGGCTCGCCGCTCTCCAGGTTCACCGGCGAGGCGTCCAGGACCAGGTCGCACGCCAGCTGGGCCAGGGCCTGGGCAGGGTCCACCCCGGGCAGAAAGCCGGGCAGATCGGCCACCCGGCCCCCGGTCTCCTTGTGCCGCCGGGTGCCCTGGGGGTCGAAGCCCCGGGGATCCACCGCCACGCCGCTGCTGTCCGCCACGCAGACCACCCGGAAGGCCAGTCCGTACTCCCGGGCCAGGCGCTCCCCTTTCATCTCCAGGATCCTGAGAAAATTGCGGCCCACGTTGCCCAGGCCGATGAGGGCCGTGGCGATCTGGCGTGTCATGTCAGGTGGCCTCCTTGCCTGCACTGTGGGGCGGGGCTTTGCGCTGGTAGGCCAGCTTCAAGGGCTGCCAGGCCGGCCATTTGAGCAGGCTGTTCCAGGCCGCGGGCTGGGTGGTGTCCGCCTCCGTCTCGGCCACGGGCTGCCGGGTCAGGTTCATGAGCACCGCCACCTCGTCGCAGCGGTGGAACTTGGGGCAGTAGATGCACTCCTGCCAGAGCTTGGGGCTGATGCTCCAGCGGTCCACGATGTGGAAGCCCAGGCGCAGGAAGAAGCGCTCCCGCAGGGTCAGCGCACAGACCTGCTTGAACTCCCGGGCCCGGGCCAGGGCGATGAGCTGCTCCACCAGCCTGCTGCCCAGCCCCTTGCCGTGCTGGCTCTCGTGGACGGCCAGGGAGCGGATCTCCGCCAGCTCCTCGGTGAGGGTGGCCAGGGCGCCGCAGCCCACCACCTGCCCGGGTTCGGCCTCTTCGCCAGGGGGATCCGGCTGCTCCACTGCCACCAGCCAGTCGGGCAGGGAGTGGAGCACCGCCTCCTCCCGCCGGGGCAGCATCAGGTTGCGGGCGGCGAAGTGGTTGACCAGGGCCACGATCTGGGGCACGTCCTCGGGCCGGGCCGGGCGAATGGTGACAGGCATGGCGGCACCCTCCGGGTCGATCACAGAAGCAGGCGCAGACACAGGCGCAGATCCGAGCGGGGAAACGGTCGCGGGCCGCAAGATCACATCTCCTGCAGGATGTCGCCCAGGATGCTCACGGCCTGCTGGAGCTCCTCCGGGCGGATGATCAGGGGCGGCACGAAGCGGATCACGTTGGGGCCCGCGCCCACCAGGAGCAGCCCACGCTCGTAGCCCTTGGCCACGATGGGCCCGGCCTCCAGATCCAGCTCCACCCCCACCATGAGCCCCCGGCCCCGCACGTCCTGGATGTGGGGGCTGTTCAGCTCCTGGAGCATCTCCACCAGCAGGCGCCCCTTCTCCCGCACCTCCGCCAGGAAGGCCGGCTGGGCGATGCGGCTGACCACGTGGTGGGCCACGTGGCTGGTCAGGGGGTTGCCGGCGAAGGTGCTGGCGTGGTCACCGGGGTGCATGGCGTCGGCCACCTTCTGGCGCATGAGGATGGCGCCCATGGGCAGCCCTCCAGCCAGGGGCTTGGCCGCAGTGAGGATGTCCGGCTCCACGCCGTAGCCCTGGTGGGCCCAGAGATGGCCCGTGCGGCCCAGGCCACACTGCACCTCGTCGAAGATGAGCAGGGCGTCGCGCTCGTCGGCCAGCTGCCGCAGCCCCTGGAGGAACTCGGGCGTGGCCGGGTGGATGCCTCCCTCCCCCTGGATCGGCTCCACGATGATGGCGCAGACCTGGTCATCCATCTGGGCCTGGGCGCTGGCCAGGTCGTTGAACTCCGCGAAGCGCACGCCGGGCATGAGGGGGCGGAAGGGCTCCTGGTACTTGGGCCGGGGGGTGGCGGCCAGGCTGCCGAAGAGCCGTCCGTGGAAGGCGCCGCTGAAGGC
>WGCB01000749.1 GCA_015494005.1 Caldilineaceae bacterium | reverse complement strand
GCGAGTGGCCTCGCCCCGGTCCACGTAGACCGGCGCCGCGGCCACTCGCTCCACGCTGTCCGCCAGGGGACCGGCCTCCCCCGCGGCCTCCAGCCAGGCCCGGCTGAAGAACTCGCCCCCGGCCCGGCAGGTGACCCCCGGCGGGCAGTCGGGCCGCTGCTCCACGTCCGGCGGCGGCGGGAAGTTCCAGGCCCCGGGATCGGCCGGCGCGCCCAGCCGGGCCAGCAGCTCCGGGTCCGCCAGCACCGCCTCCATGAAGGCGTTCCAGATGGGCGCCGCGCCGCTGGCCCCGCTGCTCCCCTTCATGGGGCGCCCGTCCGTGTTCCCGGCCCAGACGCCGGTGAGCAGGTAGCGGGTGAAGCCCACGGTCCAGTTGTCCCGGTAGTCGTCGGTGGTGCCGGTCTTGGCCGCGGCAGGGCGGCTCAGGCGTAGGAGGTTGTTGGCCCCAAAGCCCGGCGTCCGGGCCTGGTTGTCGCTGAGCATGTCCGTGACCAGCCAGGCCGCCGCCGGGGAGATGACCTGCTGGGGCGTGTCATCGGGCCCCTCCACCACGCTCTGGCCCTGGCTGTCGGTGATGGCCAGGACCGCCACGGGAGGCTGGTAGCGCCCCCCGTTGGCGATGGTGTGGTAGGCCGCGCTCAGGTCCAGGAGGGTCACCTCGCCACCGCCCAGGGTCAGGCTCAGGCCGTACCACTCCGGGCCCCGGCTCAGACTGTGGATGCCCATGGCCCGGGCGCTCTCCAGCATGCGGGGCACGCCCACCCGGTCCAGCAGCTTGACCGCGGGGACGTTGTAGCTGCTGGCCAGTGCGGTGCGGGCGGTCACCGGGCCGTGGAACCGGCGGTCGTAGTTCACCGGCCGGTAGCTCTGGCCCGAGCCCACGGTGTAGGTCATGGGCACGTCCCAGAGGATGGTGGCCGGGCTGATCCGGTTGTCGTTCAGGGCAGTGGCGTAGAGGATGGGCTTGATGGAGCTGCCAGGCTGGCGCAGGCTGGTGGCCACGTTGACCTGGCCCTGGATGGCCTCGTTGTCGAAGTCCACGGAGCCGACCATGGCCAGGATCTCCCCGGTGCCGGGCTGCAGGGCCACCAGGGCCGCGTTGTTCAGGTCGTAGCGGGGCTGGAGCTCCGCCACCTTCTCCGCCAGGATCTCCTCGGCCAGCTCCTGGAGTTGCAGGTCCAGGGTGGTGTAGATGCGGAAGCCCGAACGCTGCACGAAACCTTCCCCCAGCTGGGCCTCCAGCTCGGCCAGCACGTAGTTCACGAAGTGGGGCGCCCGCAGGATCCGCCGGTCCGGCTCCGGGTTGAGGACGATGGGCTCCTGGTAGACTGCATCCGCCTCCTCCTGGGTCAGGAAACCGTGGCGGACCATGAGGTCCAGCACCACCCGCTGCCGGGCCCGGGCGGCGGCAAAGTTGCGGAAGGGATCCAGCTTGGCGGGCTGCTGGGGGAGGCCGGCCAGCAGGGTGGCCTCGGCCAGGGTCAGCTCCCGGGCAGACTTCCCGAAGTAGACCTGGGCCGCGGCCTCCGGTCCGTAGGCCAGGTGGCCGTAGTTGAGCAGGTTCAGGTACATCTCCAGCACCTCGTCCTTGGAGTAGGTGCTGGTCAGCTCCCGAGCCAGGCCGGCCTCCAAGACCTTGCGGTCCACGGACTGGTTGTAGCGGGCCTCGGGTCCCAGGAAGAGGTTGCGGGCCAGCTGCATGGTGATGGTGCTGGCCCCGGAGACGATGTCCCCTTGCTCCGCGTTCTGCCAGGCCGCGCCCAGGATCCGGGCCGGGTCCACGCCGGAGTTGGTGAAGAAAGTGGCGTCCTCCGTGGCGATGGTGGCGTCGATCAGATGGGGCGAGATCTGGTCCAGGGCCACCCAGGTGCGGCGGCCTTCGCCGTAGAGCTCGGCCAGGACCTCGCCGTTGCGGTCGTAGAGGATGGTGGTCTGGAAGAGGCGGGGCAGGGGACCGGGCTGGTAGCGTTGCAGGTAGGCCTCCACCACGGTGGAGAGCTCCGTGGCCGGTCGAGGGCCGAGCTGGCCGGATCCGCCGCAGCCCTGGAGGATCAGTAGAGCCACGAGCCCGGGCAGCAGCCAGCGAAGGCGGGAGAACGTGCCAAATCTGGGGGAACGGTCGCGCATGGTCATCCTGGGGTGGAAGAATCGGGGTCCGGGAAACACGTTCGGTTGGGGCGGCCCCGTCCTGAGGAAGGGACCAGGGATGTCTGCACTCTACAACGTACAGGTTACAGGAAATGTTTCAGCGCATTGTTGAAAAGTTCAAAAGAGAGCCGTGAGAGAGCCATGATCCGGGGAGGGCGAAGCAGGGGAACGAGGACGGGCCACAGCGAAGGGACGTGGGCCAAAGGAAAAGGACCGGCGAGGTGCCGGTCCCGGGTTGCTGCCGTAGAGGCGACGGCCGGATTCGAACCGGCGATCGGGGTTTTGCAGACCCCTGCCTTACCACTTGGCTACGTCGCCGAAAGCAAGCTCAGATCCAACGTCTGAGCCTGTCAGGATGGTATCAATTTCGGTCTGGATTGTCAAATCCCAGCCGGAATCTCCCCTGCCGCCCGCTTCCCTCAACACTGGTGACGACAGGGCGGGGGTCCAGGTTCCGTCAGCTCTGGGCGGGGCGTTTGCGGCGGCGTCCTCGCTCCACCAGCCGGACGGCCACGGCCACCGGGCCCCGCTCCTGGGACTCCACGCCGAACTCCACCAGGTCTCCGGGATGGAGCCGGCGGACCCCCTGGAGCTGCCGGCCGTGGACGTAGAGCTCCGGCCCGTGGGCGGGCACGATGAAGCCGAACTTGCGCCGGGGATCGTACCACTTGACCAGGCCCCGCTCCCGTCCTGGGGGTGGCAGCAGACGGCGACAGCCCGGGCAGCGTTCCGGCGGCTCCGGCTCCTGCCAGCGCTGCTGCTCCTCCACCGTCCACAGGAAGGTGACGCCGCAGCGTCCGCAGAGGAGCCGCTCGTCCTGCAGCTGTTTCTTGCTCATGGAATCACCTTGCCCCAGCTCTCGCGAAAACAGGGACGCCCCCTGCTCGCATGATTGTTCGATCCGCGCTACAATGGGCGGGCTTCCAGGGATGGAAGACGGGAGTTGGAAGTTGGGAGTCGGTGCTCGCAGTGGACCGTCTCCTCGCCCCCATCAACCCAATCCACCGATCATCCAATACACCAATCGACCCACTTCCCATGACCGACGAGAGCCGCCCGAAAAACTCATCCGATCCCCTGCGAGAGAAAGCCTGGGCCGTCTACCGAGCCCTGCTGGAGGCCTACGGGGATCCGGACTGGCGCTGCCACTGGGAGCCGGTGGACGAGCTCATCCTCACCATCCTGAGCGCCAACACCAACGACAAGAACAGCCTGCGGGCCTTCCTGGCCCTGAAAGAGCGCTTCCACAACGACTGGGACGCGGTGCGCACCGCTCCCCTGGAGGAGATCAAGGAGGCCATCCGCCCGGCGGGGATGTACAACCAGAAGGCCCCGCGCATCGTCCAAGCCCTGGAGAAGCTGAAGCGGGAGGTGGGGGAGTACAGTCTGGATCACCTGGCCGACATGCCCGTGGACGAGGCCCTGAAGTACCTGGAGAGCTTCCCAGGCGTGGGGCACAAGACGGCCAGCATCGTGCTCCTCTTCTGCTTCCGCAAGGGCACCTTCCCGGTGGACACCCACGTCCAGCGCATCACCCAGCGCCTGGGACTGGCCGACCCCAAGGCCAGCCCGGCCAAGATCAAGGCCATCTGGGAGTCCCTGCTGCCGCCGGAGACCTACTACGCCCTGCACCTGAACCTGATCCGGCACGGGCGGGAGGTCTGCAAGGCCCAGAATCCCCGCTGCGAGATCTGCGTGCTCCAACCCCACTGCGACTACTTCCACGGCCGGGGCGCCTGGGCGGGGTGATCGCTGAGCCCCGCTCGCTCCCTTCCCTCACCCGCACACGGAAACGCAATGGAAACACAAAAGAGCCACCCGATGGCCGACCGGGTGACTCCACGGCGTTCTGTGCGATTGGACCAGGCCGGGCGAGCCGCTAGGCGGACTGGCGGGCCTTGTTGTAGAAGCGCATCAACCGGCTCTTGCGTCGGGCCGCGTTGTTGGGGTGGATGACCCCCTTGCTGGCGGCCTTGTCCAGGGCCTTGATGGCCTGGCGCACCACCTGCTCCGCGCTGGGATCCCCAGCCTCGATGAGCATGCGGGCCTTCTTGATGAAGGTGCGGGCGCTGCTGCGGTAGACGCGATTGCGCAGGCGGCGCTTCTCGTTCTGGCGCATCCGCTTGATGGCTGACTTGGTGTTCGGCATGGGTCCTACCTCTCAAACCTCGGTTCGTTCAAGGATGCAGATGGGTCGCGATCCAATTTGGCTCTGAGTTGCTGTCCGGCCCTTGAGGCCGGGCCGCCTGGCCTCTTCTGGGGCCAGTCACAAGCACACAGTATAGCGCGGCGTTGCGGATTTGTCGAATTTCAGCCCGGCTCGCTGGGGCGCAAGTCGGGGGCGGGATCCTGGGCCTGGGCGCGGCGAGCTCGGCGGCGCATCTCCGTGCGGATGGCGTCCTGGAAGCTGGCCTCCAGGTACGGGTAGGCCAGCCAGACCGAGGCCAGGCCGAAGAGGGCCCCGGTGATCAGCCGCAGCCACCAGGTGCTGCTGCGCAGGCCCAGGAGCTGGGTGCCTCCGTCCAGGGCGATGGGGATGAGGAAGAGCGCGTAGACCTTCAGGCTGAGCGGCCGCAGGCGGGAGCGGACCAGCCCGAAGAGCAGCCCGCCCAGGAGCACGGAGCCGTAGATGGCCACGTCTCGCTGGCAGATGGCCACCTTGTATCCCAGGATCGGGTTGCCGACGAACTTCCGCCGAGCGAAGAGGTCCAGGCCCGCCGCCAGGCCGTTGTTCTCCAAGGTGGGCAGGCTGTAGACGGGCTGCTGTCCGAAGAGGAAGTAGCTGCGTTCCGGCAGCTGGTGGCAGGCGAAGGAGTAGATCGTGTAGATGAACCGGGCCGGGGTGGTGAAGCCGGCTCGCATGAGCCAGGGCGCCAGGAAGGGTAGGAGCAGGTAGACGGCCACGGCCAGGTTGATGAGCAGGAGCCAGTGCCGGGCCACTCCCAGGACCAGGCCGTCCGCCAGGCGGGTCACGGTAGAAACGGCCCGGTCCGGGACCGGGGTGGGAAGGGCGCCTTGGTTAGCTGGTTCTCTGGATGCACTCATTGTCCTCTCCTCGCCGCCATTCATCCTGTCCACCGCCTACGCCCCTGCCGCTCCCTGGACCAGGGCCTCCCGCAGGGCGTCCTGGGGGATGGGCATGTGGAAGGTGATCTGCCGTCCGTCCGGTCGCTCCACGACCACCACCGGGATGAGGTAGCGGTAGGCCTGGAAGAGCTGGGGGTCCTCCAGGATGTTGCGCGGGATCACCTGGAAGGCCGCCTGGCCCTGGAGCTCGTCCTGGAGCCTGGCCAGCATGGCCTCCACATCGTGGCAGAGATGGCATTCGGGTTTGGTGTAGAGGATCACACGCATGGCAGGGCTCGTCTGCAGAGTGCACTACGCAGGGAATCCGAAAACGACGCGTGGCCTGACGCGCGTCGATGACCAGGGTTGCCCTGGTCATCGAAAGGAAGGGCTGTCTAGCTGGGAAGGGCTAGGCCACAGGCCCGCATCATTTGATTTCGTCCAGGATCATGTTCAGGAGCTCGCCGTTCATGATCCCGGTGTAGATGGTGTTTACCCGGCCTTCTGGATCCACGAAGATGGTGGTGGGCAGACCCCGCAGCGGGTACAGATCCTCCATGTTCCCGTCTTCGTCCACGATGACGGGCATGGTCATGTTGAACTCCTCCACGAAGGGCTGGATGGCGTTCAGGTTCTCCTGCACGTTCACCTCCAGCACCACCACGTCCGAGCGGGACTGGGACAGGGCCACGAACTCGGGCATCTCCGCCCGACAGGGTCCGCACCAGCTGGCCCAGAAGTTGAGCACCACCGGCTTGCCTCGCAGATCCGACAGGGCCACGCCCCGGCCGTCCTCCAGGACGAAGGCGAAGTCTGGGGCCTCCTTGCCCTCCTGGGCGGTCTGTTTGGACTTCGCCACCAGGGCCTGGGGGAAACCCCGGCCCAGCCCGTCTGGCAGCTCGTCCAGGCTAATCCGGGTGAAGCCGGAGAGGGCAGCCTCCTTGGCCTGGGAGCCGCTGCAGGCGCCCAGGAAGAGGGCGGCCAGGAGGATGAAAAGGGGGAGAAATTTCCGGTTCATGGCGATTCGCTCGACTCTCGTTCGGTTCGATGTCCGGGGCAAGCTGAACGCCGTGCGCCCAGGCTAGGACCGGCTGCTGCTCAGGGTGGCGCCGCTCAGGTAACCGATGTAGGCCGGGATCAGGGGCAGAACGCAGGGGCTGATGAAGCTGATCAGCCCAGCGATGAAGGCCAGGGGCATGGAGCTGATCACCCCCGCGTTGATGGTCTCGGAGACGCCGAAGAAGCCCGCCACGCCCTCCTCCAGGACGAAGACCCACTCGTTCAGGAAGGCGAAGCTGGTGGTCAGGCTGGCCAGCTGATCCGACCAGAGCAACCAGGCCACGTAGAGCAGGAAGATGCCGCTGATGATGCTGACGATGTTGGCATGGCGGTTCATCCTGCGCAGGACCTGGGTGGCCCGACCGAAGGCGGCCCCGGTGAGCAGGAAGGGAATCCCCAGGCCCAGGCTGTAGACGGCCAGGAGGATGGCCCCCTGGCTGGCCGTGGCGCTGTTGCTGGCCAGGAAGAGGATGCTGGCCAGGATCGGCCCCACGCAGGGCACCCAGCCGGCACTGAAGCTCACCCCCATGAGGGCGCTGCTGGCATAGCCCCATCCCCGCTTCACCTTGTGCATCTCCGCCACCCGTTTCTCGGTGTAGAGCAGGGCATTGAAGAAGTTGAGCACGTCCACCAGGGCCGCGGCGGCCGGGTTGCTCTTCACGTCTGTGGCCTGGGTGATGCGGTCCGCCAGCCAGCGGAAGACCCCCAGAGTGGTCAGGCCGAAGAGGATCAGCATGATGGCCCCGAAGCGCTGGACATAGGGCAGGATGGGGTTCAGGCTCTGGCCCAGCAGCCCCGCCGCGGATCCCAGCAGGGTGAAGACGGCGGTGAATCCCAGGACGAAGGCCAGGGCATGGAAGAAGGTGGTATGGCG
>WGCB01000748.1 GCA_015494005.1 Caldilineaceae bacterium | reverse complement strand
CCGGGCCTTCCAGGAAGGCACAGATCGGCAGGCTCGGGAGGAGATGGCCCTGGTCAGCCTGCTGGGTGGGCTGGCCCTGGCCAACGCAGGGCTGGGCGCGGTGCATGGCTTCGCGGGTCCTTTCGGCGGCATGTTCCACGCGCCCCACGGCGCGGTCTGCGCGGCCCTGTTGCCCCACGTCATGGCGGTGAACGTGGCGGCCCTGCGAGCGCGTCAACCCCAGAGCCCGGCCCTGGACCGCTACGGGGAGATCGCCCAGCTCCTCACCGGCCAGGCGGACGCCACCCCAGAGCAGGGCATGGAGTGGGTGTTGTCCCTGCAGCAGGCCCTCTCCATCCCATCCCTCTCCGCCTATGGCCTGACCCCGGATCATTTCCCTGCCCTGATCGAGAAGGCCCGGCGCTCCAGCAGCATGAAAGGGAACCCCATCGAGCTCACGGACGAGGAATTGCGCACTATCTTGGAGCGGGCGCTGTGATGTTCCGCGATTTGGCGCAGGACATTGATTGGCTTTTCTAAGCAGTTTTTATGCGACTCTAATCTTTCTGCGCTACAATGAGGTAGGGTTTACATCGAACCATTACATCGCTCCCCCATAAGACGAGGTCACTTCGGTGGCCTCGTCTCTTTTTATGCCCGAATTATGCCCAAAATCTCGGTTGGCGGGGCTTTTTCCCCACCTGCGGGTCTTGGATGCAAGCCGACGCGAGACGAGGGAGGGCAGAGGCCAAGGAAGGACAAAGGAAAGCCCGGTAGGCTGTGGGGAGACCTACCGGGCTTTCCCTGTGAAAGGAGGGAAGAAAGGGGTGAGGAGGTAGTTTCTATTCCAGGCTGGGGCGCAGCTGGAGCCAGCGCCGCAGCAGGGCCTTGCACCGGGCCACCAGGACTTCCGCCGGGTCCGAGAAGGAGCAGACCATGTCCACTCCTGCGGTGAGGACGTTCACCAGCTGGTCCGGGGAGTAGCTTTCCGCCACCACGATGATGGGCACTTTGCTCACCTGGCGGATGCGCATGACCACGGCCTCGATGATGGAGTCCACCCGCTCGGACGTGTCCAGAATGACCAGATCCGTGTCGATGAGCTGGGCCGCGGTGAGCCCCAGGAGATCCACCACGTGCATGGTGGTGCCGTTGGCTTTGAAGAGCATGGCCAGGTAGTCGAGTTTGCGGCTGTAGCTGGCGTCGGTGTGATAGCGTAGCCAGATGATCTCGGCAGGCGGCATGGTGCTGACCAATTGATTCAATGAGAGGGGCTGCGGATGAGTGCGATGTGCGATCACTCCCTTGGGTTGCTGCCCCTGTGCGTTGAACGAAATCTGATTCTCCATCCCCGGATCCTTTGCTTTACCCTAGTTGGCCCGCTGGCATGCAAGCAGCGTTCGATATCCTCTGAGTTGACAGCATCACAAGAGGACAGCGGTGTGACAACGAAAAGGACGCCGTGGGCTGCCTCTTGAAGCGTGCGATCTGGAAAACTGCGCCTGCCATCGCTGTCGCGCCGGGGCTGCGGGGGTCAGCCGGTTGTTGTAGATGGCCGGTGTATGTTATTGTAGACCGACTCTCGATATTTTCAACCCAGATCCGCTTGCAAGTGACTGACAATCTGGTTCAAGGTGAAGAAGAAACAGTCGTTTCGGAGGGCGATGGCCACTCAAATGGACGCCTGCGGACGGGCCGGCTCGCTGGGGTGCCGACTCGTAGCCCATTTGGGTAGAGGGGGGCTTCGGGGGATGAAGAGGTCAGAGCTGAAACGACCGCTGGTTGCTTTCCACGACTTTGGCCCGGTAGTTGGTCACGTAGAGCATGAGCTTGTCGTAGAGCTCCTTCCAGGCCGGGCTGGCCAAGATCTCCTGTAGCCTCTCTAGGCTAGGCACCTCGCCGATGGTCAACATTTGCGGCCCTTCCCCATAGATGGTATACCAGACCTCAGCCGGTTCGATCCCCAACCGGGTGAGCCCAGGGGCAAACTCCCGCATGACAAATTCAAAATAGGGCTGCTCTCGCCCCATCTTGATGTCCCATTGCATCAGCAATCGAACCATGTTTGCAGAGACACTCCCTTGCCTGGGGAAAAGGGCCATCTGGGCAGTGACGAGCCCCTGGATGGCGCTGGGAAAACTGTTCGAATTGTTACGGCAACTGTCCATGCCACCATACCAGAACCGTTTCAGATTTGCAACTTCAAAGCGATTCTTTCGCCTCCTCTGGAGGCTTTTCCCAGCCTTGGTCTTCCTCTGGTGCCTGGGCCTGGGAAGCGGCGCTGGACTGGAGGCAGCCGGAGCGCCTGCTCCTGGATCCCAGGCCCTGCCCACGGATCCCGCTCACCTGCTCCTCCTCCCCGGGGATGACGGCCAGGTGGAGCTCCTCACCCACATCGCGGAGCTGGACCTGACTCCGAAAAACGGCCGGTTGCAGGTCACGGTCCAGGCCCAGTACCGCCTGCACAATCCCGGCGTAGAGGGCGTCACCCTGCCCCTGGTGGTGCGGCCTGCCGCGGACTTCCCCAGCGCTCCCTTGCCCACCAACATCAGCCTCACCGTGGACGGCCAGCCCTTGACCCTCCAGCCCAGCGCGGACGGGCGGCAGTGGACGAGTCAGCTGGCCTTCTCGCCGGACGCCCGCCGCAAGCTGACCCTGGGCTACCAGTTCAGCCTGGAGACGCCCCTCCTGGCCACCATCCGCTACCCCATCCACCAGCTGCGCCGCTGGCCCAAGGCGGTGAACAGCTGGCGGGTGACGGTGCGGGTCCCCAGCCAGGCCCCGGCGGAGAGCTGGCTGCAGATGGCACCGGACGGCTGGAAGCTGAGGACCAATGCCATCGAGTGGCTGGGCGAAACCACCCTGCCGACCCAGCCTGTGCTCTTCCAGTTCCTGGACCCGGCCGTCTGGCAGGCCATCCAGTCCGCCCAGCAGACAGCCCAGGCGGATCCCAGCCCGGCTGGCTACGCTCGCCTGGGCGACCTCTACCGGCAGATCGCCGCTTCGCCCCTGGCCGGGGAGGAGGTGCGGGAGCGCTTCTACGCCCAGGCCCTGGCCGCCTACGAGGAGGGCCTTCAGACGGCGGAGGAGCGGGATGCGTCCCCGGAGAAGCGAGCGTCCTTGCACGCGGGCCTGGCCGCCCTCTACCGCAGCCGCAGCGTGGACAGCAGCGGCCGGGTGGATCCGGAGTACCTCTCCCTGATGCTGGCGGAGGTGGAACAGGCCCTGGCGGGCTTGACCCGCTCGGAACAGGCTTCCCGGCGCCAGGAGCTGACCCGCTGGCTGGCCGAGGGGCTGCGGGTGCAGCTGGGCCAGGTCCAGGAGCGGCGGGACTGGCAGGCGGCTCTCCAGATCCTGGACCGCATGGCCGCCCTGCCCCCGGAGCTGGCGGATCCCCAGGAGCTGGCCCAGGAACGCCAGATCCTGCTCCTCCAGCAGGCCCTGCAGCTCCTGGAGCAGGGGAACGTGGAGGCTGCAGTGGCCCTGGCCGGCCCGGAGATCGCCCTGGACGACCTGGGCCCCCCGCCGGAGCAGCGCACCCTGTTCGCCCGCTGGCAGGTGAGCCTGATCTTAGAGCCGGAGCAGACCCGGTACGAGTTCCAGATCCAGCCCGGGCCAGGCCAAGAGGAGGCCGCCGGCGCCACTTTGGCCCAGCTCAGCCAGGCCTGGCAGCAGAGCGGCGTGCCCCATCAGCTGGAGAACTTGCCAGGCCAGGAGGGGTTCCGCCTGGCCTTCACCCTGGGCAGCCAGGAACAGCGTCGCAGTCTGGTCCAGGCCACGCCGCCCATCGTCCACTGGAGCCTGCTGCGGACCCTGCTCCTGCAGCCCGGGCCGGAGGTGCAGCGGCAGGCCCGGCTCATCTGGGAGACGGTCACCCTGGAGCAGACCATGGACTTGCGCAGTGTGGGGGACCAGTGGCTGGCCACCGCGGCCAACCTGGAACGCCAGGCGGAGCAGTTCCTGGCGGATCAGCCCGCCGGGACGGAGGGCCAGGTGGGACCGGAGGCCCTGCGCAGCCGCCTGCAGGCCATCGCCTTCCGCAACGAGGCGGCTGTCTGGCGCGGGCTGGCCACCAACAGCCATGTCCTCGTCACCCTGCGCATCCCTGGCGGGGAAGAGGGCGTCTCCCGCACCTGGAGCGTGGGCCTGCTGGATCCGCCCCAGGCGATGCAGATCCAGGCCCAGCGGGTGATGACCCTGCGGCTTTGGCTGGCTGTGGTAACGGGGATCGTCCTGGTCCTGGGGCTGGCTGGGCTGCTCTGGTGGCTGCTCTGATGGCGGCTTTGCTGCACCGGTGAGGCATTGGGTGCAGGTCTCCAAGCCCAGGGCGTCTTCCTGGGGACTGTAACGGGCCTTGCACTCTTTTCCCGGGTTTCTGGGGTATACTTTGGAACCATGAGTACAATAGCACCCTCGGCTTCCCCATCCCCTGGCCCGCGTCCCCAGGCCCACGAGGGCTCTCGAAGCGCCTTCACGGGCCTGGCCCGGCACGTTTACTTCCAGGAAGGGCGGTTCATGACCGCTGCCCTCCTGGGGCTCCTCTACCTGATCCTGGCCCTTTCCCTGGATGCGGCCGGCTGGGTGGAGGACATGAGCCTGCTCCTGCCCATCGCTGCCGGGGGCGTGCTCATGGGGCTGCTCATGGCTTTCAGCCGCTTCGATGGCTTCTTCATGCTCACCCACAGCTTCAGCACGGGCCTGGCCTGGGTCATGTTCTGGATGACCCGCCTGGTGGCCCAGGAGGAGTGGGTCCAGGGGCTGGTGGCCAACGGCGTGCCCCCTCTGCAGGCCCGCTCCTACTTCCTGCTGGACCGCTGGCTGAGCTGGCTCCAGGCCGCCCTGGGCAACGCGGCCAGCAACGACAACTACGTCTTCATCCTGGAGATCAGCTTCCTGCTCTGGTGGCTGGCCTACCTGGGCACCTGGACCGCCTTCCGCCACGGCCATGTCTGGCGCACCGTCTTCATGGCGGGGACGGCGCTGCTGGTGAACACCTACTACGCGCCCAACTCGGTGATGGCCCACCTGGTGCTCTTCAGCACCGTGGCCCTGCTCCTCCTGGCCTGGACGAACTTGGTCTCTCAGCGCCAGCGCTGGCGAGCCTTCCAGGTCCACTTCAGCCCAGACATCGGCTTCGACTTCATGCGCACGGGCTTTCTGTACACCCTGGCCGTGCTCCTCATCGCCTTCGTGGCCCCCAATTTCGGCCGCAGCCCCCAGATCCGCCAGCTTCTCCAGCCCTTGAACCGCCGCTGGGAGGCCACCACCGCGGAGTGGAATCGCCTCTACCAGGGCTTGAACCGGCAGACCCGCCCCACGGTGGGCGTCTTCGGCCGCTCCCTCACCCTGGGGGGCGAGCGCAACGTGACCCCCACCCTGGTGATGCAGGTGGACAGCACCACGGGCCGCTACTGGCGGGCCATCACCTACGACACATTCACCGGCCGCCAGTGGCTGAACACCGCCACGGAGGAGGCCTCTTTCCCCGCGGGGGAGCCGGTGGTGAACCCCAACTGGCCCTTGCGGGAGCCCCTGACCCAGACCATCACCCTCATGGCCCCCACCGGCAACGTGATCTTCGCCGCGCCGGACCTGATGCAGGCCTCCGTGCCCCTGGCCGGGCTGGTGACCACCCTCCTGGAGCCCGACACGCCGGACGGGGAGATGGTGAAAGAGCTCACTTGGGCCCGCTCCCAGCAGCCCCTGGAGGTGGGGGAGAGCTACACCGTGGTCAGCCGCTACGCCAAAGTCACCCAGCGGGATCTGCGGGAGGCGGGCACGGAC
>WGCB01000747.1 GCA_015494005.1 Caldilineaceae bacterium | reverse complement strand
GTGTGGGGGATCTGGGCGCAGCCACCGTGGGGGTGGGGGCAGGCCTGCCCGGTCGCCTCTACGCCTACCTGGGGACCAGCGGCTGGGTGGCGGCCACCGCGGTCCAGGCCCAGCCCGCGCCGGAGCGAGGGCTCTTCCTCCTGCGCCATCCGGAGCCGGAGCACTTCATCCCGGTGGCGCCCATGTTGACCGCGGGGGGCAATCTGGAGTGGCTGCGGGGGGTGCTGGCCGAGGACGCGCCCCTGGCGTACGATGCCCTGAACCGGCTGGCCCAGGACGCTCCGCCGGGCAGTCGGGGCCTCCTCTACCTGCCCTACCTGGCCGGGGAGCGATCGCCCTTCAGTGATCCCCATGCCCGGGCCTGCTTCCTGGGTCTCTCCCCCTCCATCGGTCGGGCGGAGATGGTGCGGGCAGTCATGGAGGGAACGGCCCTGGCCTATCGCTCCCTGGACCAGGCCCTGGGCGTCGCAGGCTCTGGTCCCATGCTCCTGGCTGGCGGCGGGGCCCGGTCGCCTCTCTGGTGTCAGATCCTGGCCGACGTGCTGGATCGGCCGGTCCACGTGGTGGCCGACGCCAGCAACGCGCCAGCCCGGGGCGCGGCGGTGATCGCCGGGCGATCCCTGGGCTGGTACGACAGCCTCCTCCCCACCGACCGCTTCTTCCCGGTCTCCCAGAGCTACCAACCCAACCCTGAGCATCGGGCCCTCTACGACGGGCTGTACGCGGTCTTCCAGGGGCTCTACCCCCAGCTCAGGGAGAGCTTCCAGGCCCTGGCCGGCCTGGCGCGCTGAGAGCGCCCTCCCGGGCCCGGTGAACTCCCGGCTTTCAGCCCGGCTTCCGGGCCAGGACCAGGCGGAAGGCCCCGTATCGCTCCTGGAAGGTCACGTCTCGGAAGCCGGCCTCCTCCAGCAGTTCCTGCCACTCCGCCCGAGTGAGGTAGACCCTGGCCAGGCGATGCAGGCCGGTCAGACACCCCAGGCGGCCACCCGGGACCAGGACCCGGGCCGCCTCTCGGAGGGCCTGGCGTTTCTCCTCCCAGGCCAGGTGCAGGAGCATGAAGCTGGTCATCACCCGCTGGAAGCTCCCGTCGACCAGGGGCAGGAAGCGCACGTCCCCTTGAACCAACCCCACCCGGGGCAGCAGTCCGGCATCGGCTCGGCGCCGTAGCCGCTCCAGCATGGCCTCGGTCAGGTCGATGCCCACAACGAAGCGCGCCCGCTGGGCCGCGGGCAGGGTGAGCAGCCCGGTGCCGCAGCCCAGGTCCAGGACCCGATGCTCCGGGGCCAGGGCCAGCGCGTCCAGGAGATCCTGGCCGGCCCGGCGGTAGTCCGGGAAGAGCCAATCGATGGCTGGATCGTAGAGGGCGAGGCCGGTGTAGAAGCGCTGGATCCAGGGCTGCCAGCGCTCCCCCTGCATGTACTGGTCCGGGGCCCCCAACTTCACCAGCAGTTGATTCATGGTTGTCGAGCCCACTGAGTTCCCCCTTTCCTCCTCACACCGCTTCCTTGTAGCGCAGCAGGCGTAGGGCGTTCACCACCACCAGGATGGTGCTTCCTTCGTGGATGACCACCGCGCCGCTCAGCTCCATCCAGCCCACCACAGAAGTGATCAGCAGCAGGGCGATGACCCCCAGGGAGATGCCCAGGTTCTGGCGGATGATGGCCCGGCTGGCCCGGCTCAGCCCCACCGCGAAGGGCAGCTTGCCCAGGTCGTCGGCCATGAGGGCCACGTCCGCGGTCTCCAGGGCCACCGCGGTGCCGGCCCCGCCCATGGCGATGCCCACGGTGGCCGCGGCCAGGGCCGGCGCGTCGTTCACCCCGTCCCCCACCATGGCCAGGGCCCCGTAGCGCTCCTGGAGCTCGTGGATGGCGGCCAGCTTCTCCTCGGGCAGCAGGCTGGCCCGCACATCGGTGATGCCCACCCCCTGGGCGATGCGCCGGGCCACGTGTTCGTTGTCCCCGGTGAGCATGACCAGGTGACGGATGCCCAGCTCCCGCAGGCGGCGCAGCACCTCCTGGACCCCAGGCCGGGGCATGTCGGCCAGGGCCAGCAGCCCCAGGATGACCCCATCCCGGCCCACGATCATGACCGTCTTGCCCGCGCTGGCCAGGGACTCCACCTGGGCCAGGAGCTCCTGGGGCAGCTCGTGCTCCGGGGACTGGCGGAAGAGCTCCGGCGAGCCGATCCAGACGGGATCGTCCCCCAGGGCGCCCCGGATGCCCTTGCCGGGCACGTTCTCCACCTGGGTGGCCTGGGGCAGGCTGAGCTGCTTGGTCTTGGCCGCCTCCACCACCGCCTGGGCCAGGGGATGGCTGGAGTGCTGCTCCACTGCGGCGGCCACCCGCAGCAGCTCCTCCGGGCTGGTCTCCCCCCAGGGGACCACGTCCGTGACCTGGAACTGGCCGGTGGTGATGGTGCCGGTCTTGTCGAAGGCCATGGCCCGGACGATGCCCAGGTTCTCCAGGTGCACGCCGCCTTTGATGAGCACACCGTTGCGGGCGGCCTGGGCGATCCCCGCCAGGACGCTGGCCGGGGTGCCGATGGCCAGGGCGCAGGGGGAAGCGGCCACCAGGAGTAGCATGCCCCGGTAGAAGCTCTCGGCCAGGGGCATCCAGCCCAGGAGGGGCGGCAGCAGGATCACCAGCACGTCCGCCACCAGCACGGCCGGCACAAACCAGGCGGTGAAGCGCTGGGTGAACTGCTGGGTGGGGCTCTGCTGGCTCTGGGCCTCGGCCACCATCTGCATGATGCGGCTCAGGGTGCTGTCCCGGGACAGCCGGGTCACCTGCACCTCCAGGCTGCCTGTCTGGTTCACCGTCCCCGCGAAGACTGGATCCCCGGGGCCCTTGTCCACGGGCACGCTCTCCCCGGTGACCGGGCTCTGGTCGATGGCGCTCTGGCCCTGGAGGATCTCCCCGTCCACGGGGATGCGATCCCCAGGGCGGACCACCACCACATCCCCCACCTGCAGGGTCTCCACCGGCACTTCCACGATCTGATCCCCTCGCTTCAGCCGGGCCGTCTTGGGCATGAGCTCGCCCAGGGCGTTGATGGCCCGCCGAGCCCGGTCCAGGGCGTAGTGCTCCCCGGCATGGCCCAGGGCGAAGAGGAAGAGCAGGAAGGCCCCTTCCGCCCACTCGCCCAGGATGGCCGCGCCGGCCGCGGCGGCCAGCATGAGCACGTCCGTGTCGAACTTGGCCCGGAAGAGGCCGGGGATGGCGTGGGTGGCGATGTCGTAGCCCCCGGCCACGTATGCCAGCAGATAGAAGACCAGGGCTGCCTGGCCAGGCAGGCCCAGGAACCGTTCGCCGATCCAGCCGATGAGGAAGAAGAGGCCGGCCAGCCCCACCAGGAGCAGGGTCCAGCGCTCCTGGATCCAGTGGGGGAGGAAGGGGGGTGCGCTGCCGTGATCGTGCTCCTCCTCCGCCACGCCCATGGGCTCCGGCGTCACCACCGTGGCCCCCAGGCGGTGCATGACCTCCTCGATGCGGCTCCGGTCCAGCTGGGTGCTGTCGTAGGCCACGAAGGCCAGCCCCGCGGCGTAGTTCACCTCCGCGTGGAGCATGCCGGGCAGCTCCCGCAGGGCATCGGCCAGGGTCTTGGCCGCGTCCGCCGCGTCCAGCCCGGTGAAGGGGATGGTCTCGTGGCGGTAGCGGGTGGTGACCTCCGCGCCGGCCTCCCGGGCCAGGCGTTCCACCCGGCTCAGGGGCAGCAGGTTGGGGTCAACGTGGAGGCAGAGCTCCGCCCGCCCGTTCTCCCGGACGATGTGAGCCTCCTGGATGCCCTTGGCGCCCTGGAGGTACTCGGTCAGGCGAGAGACGCACTCGTCCCCGTCGGCCATCTGGGGGAGGAGCAGTGAAAGTTCCAGACGTACTTTTTCCATGACAATTCCTTTCTGCCCAAACGGGTCGAAGGGTGATTTTATGTTTATATGAGCATGTGTTCATGAGTTAGCTCAAAAAATTTTTGATCTTTCCCCTCGGGACTCAGCCGTGGCGCACGTGGTCCAGCCCCTCCTGGAAGAGCCGGTAGACGTGCTCGTCGTCCAGGGAGTAGTAGACGTGGCGGCCCTCTTTTCGGGCCTTGACCAGGCGCAGGTCCCGGAGCAGGCGCAGCTGGTGAGAGACGGCGGGCTGGGTCATCCCCAGGAGACGGTGCAGATCCCCCACGCAGAGCTCCGCGTTGGCCAGCAGCCCGATGATGCGGGCTCGGGTGGGGTCGGCCAAGGCGCTGAAGAGCCGGGCCACCTCTCGGGCCGTCTCCGGATCGATGAGGTGCTCCTGGGCGGGGTGTTGGG
>WGCB01000746.1 GCA_015494005.1 Caldilineaceae bacterium | reverse complement strand
GGGCAGGGTCCCAGCCGGGGGTGCGCAGCCGCTCAAGAGCAAAAGGAGCAAAAAGAGAAGCGGTACGAGAAAGTGGCTCCCAGGTCGGGAGCCACGGCTCGTGTTTCGCCTTTCGCCTTTCATGCTTCCGCCACGGGATAGGCGGCCACGGCCACGCTGCGGGTGACGATGCCGTCGTCGTAGGTGACCAGCCAGGAGGGCATCCAGGCCAGGGCCGCCAGCTCCACGTCCACATCCGCGCGCCGGGGCTTGATCTCCACCTCCTGGATCTCGTCCAGGAGATCGGCCCACTTGCGGGTAATCTCCTGGGCCGCTTCCTCCAGCTCCTCCTGGAGCTCGGCCATCTCCTCCTTCAGCTCCTCGATCTCCTGCTTGGTCTGCTGGATCTCCAGCTTGGCCTTGCTGGACATGCGCCGCTTGCTGGCCGCGGTGCTCAGCACCCGGCTGCTCCGCCGCCCCAGGAAGAGGTTGAGCACCGTCTCCCCCAGACTGATGACCTCCTGCTGCTTCCGGGCTTCGTACTCCGCCTCGTCCTCGGCCAGCTCCCGCTCGTAGCGACGCAGCCGATCCTGCAGCCGCTCCAGCCGCTTGCGGTACTTTTCCCGCAGCTTGTCCACCTCCGCGTCCCGGCGCTGGCGAGCCGCGTCCTGGAGGCGGATGCGGAAGGCCCGCTCCGACTCGCCCGGCTTCTGGAAGATGCCCAGTTCCGGGTGGGCCTGGATGGTCAGGCGGCTGTTGTAGTAGAGCCAGTCCGCGAAGTCCCGGGCCAGACCCTTCAGCTCCCGCTCCGTGTTGGCCTGCTCCGGGACCGGGGCGAAGAAGGGGCCTTCCTCCGGGGGGACCTTGGCCGGTCGCCGCTCCAGATCCCGCAGATCCAGGGCCAGGGGCTGGGCCTCTTCCCAGTCCACGTCCGTGAGGCCCTGGGGCGCGGGGGCCAGGAGCAGGCGCTCCTCCTGGACGTCCACGCCCCGGCGCCGGTCGAAGAAACGCACCTTGGCCGCGCCCAGGATGCCCGGCTCGTAGATGAGCTGGACCGACTTGACGTCGATCTCCCGGCCCGCCTCCTTGGCTACCCAGCGGATGGCCTCCCGCTCGTCCAGGGTGACAGGCAGGTAGACCTGGGGCACGTTGGGGTCCAAGGCCGGAGGCGTGGGAGAGAAACCCGGTGGCGGAGCGGCCGCCTCCTCCGGCCCGGCGGCTTCCTCCCGGGCTGGCGCGGCCGTTCGGGGGCTCTGGGCCGGGGGCGGGCTGGCCGGACTGACGGCTTCGTGGGCCGCCTCCTCCCGCAGGAGCTCCCGCTTGCGGAGGGCCATCAACTGCTGGACCTGGGGGCGGGTCAGGGGGCCCCGCAGGTAGCTCATGGCCCAGCGGGTGTGGAAGACCACCGGCTCGTCCTCGTGGACGTTGTGCATGAGGAAGACCCGGCTGCTCAGGGCGTTGATCACCGCGTCGTAGTCCACCTCCTCGCTCTGCCCCGCCTCCGCGATGGCACCCTTCAGCCCCTGGATCACCCGGTCCTTGTCCCGCTCCGCCTGGAGCTTGCCGATGAACCAGGTGCCGGCGTTGGTCAGCCCCTTGTAGTCCAGGTCCTCCGGGTTCTGGGTGACCAGAATGGTGCCCAGCCCGTAGGCTCGGGCCTGCTTCAACAGGGTGAGGAGAGGGCGCTTGCTGGGTGGCTCCCTCACCGGCGGGAAGAAGCCGAAGACCTCATCGAAGTAGAGGAGGGCCCGCAGGCTGGTGGTGCCGGTCTGGCGGCGCATCCAGGTGACCACCGCCTCCAGGAGCAGGGTGACGAAGAACATGCGCTCGCTCTCGCTCAGGTGGGCGATGTAGAAGATGCTGTGCCGGGGTTTGCCCTCCTGGGTGAAGAGCATGCGGTCGATGTCCAGGGGCGGGCCGCTGAGCCAGCTCTGGAAGGCTGGGGAGGCCATGAGGTTGTTGAAGGCCATGGCCAGCTCGAAGCGATCCTTCTGGGGGAAAAAGGTGTCCACGTCGAAAACCCCCAGCTGGCGCACCGGCGGGGTCTGGATGGCCATGATCAGCTTGGCCAGGTCCAGGTCCTCGTTCCGTCGCCAGAAATGCTCGAAAATGTTGGCCAGCAGGATGGCCTCCCGGCTGCGCACCGGGTCCGCGTCCACGCCCACCAGGCTGAGCAGGGCCGCGGTGGTGCCCAGGATCCGGTCCCGGATCGTCTCGCTGTCCTCCTGGAAGTCCAGGCCCGGCGCGGCCAGGCTGCCCAGGATGCTCACCGGCACCCCTGCGTCGGAGCCCGGGGTGTAGATCACGTAGTCCACCGACTCCTGGAGCATGCGGATCCGCTCCGGGCCTTCGCCCCAGTCGGCCAGACCCTTGCGCCACATCTCGGCCACGCTGCGGGCGTACTCCTCCAGGGTCATGCCCTTGCGCCGGGCATCGTCCGGGTTGACCCAGGGCAGGAAATCCTCCGGCCGCAGCTCCGGGAACTGGAGGAGCAGGTTGGTCATGTCGCCCTTGGGGTCGATGATCAGCGCGGGGACCTGGTCCAGCGCGGCTTCCTCCAGCAAGTCCACGCAGAGGCCGGTCTTGCCGCTGCCGGTCATGCCCACCACCACCGCATGGGTGGTCAGGTCCCGTGCGTCGTAGTTCAGGGGCGCGGGGACGCGCTCGCCCCGTTCCAGATCGTACTCTGCGCCCAGGTAGAAGGCGCCCAGTCGTTCAGGGGGTGCTTGCATGGGGAACTCCTGAAGGGGTGATTGGGTCAAGAACGCGCTCGATCTCAGCCTCGCCCACCACCCGGCGGGCCTGGATGATCTGCCGCTTGCGGACCATGCGGGGCAGGCCCCGGATCCCGGCCAGTTGACCCCGCAGACGAGCCCGGGCCGCTTCCCCCTGGATGTGGGTCAGGGCCTCCCAGGCGATGCGTCCCTGGGCCGCCAGGATCCAGGGCAGGCGCCGGGCCAGCAGGCCGCCAGGCATGTTCTTGACCAGGGTCCAGATGGTGTTGCGGCCCACGTAGTAGCTGGAGAGGGTGTCTCCGCCGCTGCCGCTCAGGTGGTGGTAGAGGCGAGCGGCCGGCGCGAAGACCACCCGCCAGCCCATGAGCCGGGCCCGGAAGGCCAGGTCCACGTCGTCCAGGTACATCCAGAAATCCTCGTCGAAGCCGCCCAGGGCCTGCCAGACCTCTCGACGCACGGCCATGCCCCCGCCGCAGCCGGAGAAGACCTCCTCGTCCTGGTCGTACTGGCCCCGATCCTCCTCCCAGACGCCCCGGTTGCGGGGAATGCCGTCCGCTCCCAGCGCGTCCCCCGCGGTGTGCAGCCGCTGGCGATCATCGAAGAGGAGGATCTTGCTGGCGATGATGGCCGCGTCCGGGTGGGTGCAGACGGCCTGGGCCAGCTCGGCCAGCCAGCCCGGCTCCGGCTCTGTGTCGTTGTTCAGGAGGACCAGCACTCGCCCCCGGGCCAGGTCCGCGGCCAGGTTGGCCGTGGCCACGAAGCCCTGGTTACGCCGGTTCATCACCACCCGCACCCAGGGATAGCGGGCCTCCACGAAGGCCACGGAGTCGTCGGTGCTGGCGTCGTCCGCCAGGATCACCTCGAAGTCCTGGAAGGTCTGCTCCTCCAGGGCCTGCAGCAGGCCGGGCAGGAAGCGCCGCCCGTTGTAGTTGGGCACGATCACCGAGAAGAAGGGCGGGCGCACGGGCTTCAAAGGCGGGAACTCCCGCTGGGGCCGGGGGGAGAAACCCTCCGGCGCGGCCTTGAAGCGGTCCAGGTTCAGGGCGATGTTGTGGCGCATGACCACCCGGCTCTGGCTGCGTAGGGTCTCGTAGGCCTGGTCCTGGAGCGGACCGGGTCGGCCGTTGGCGTCGGGTTTCGGGGAGGACTCGGCGTTCTGGGTCATGGGACGGTTGGGTGACTGGGTCGTTGGGCAGCTGGATGATCCAGGCTGGGCTACTCCGAGGCGCTGAAATCCTCGCTGCGGGCGTAGTCGGCGATGGCTTCCTGCCAGGGGCGGAGCTGGATGCCCAGAGCAGCGGCTGCCTGGTTGACCAGCACCGCGTGCCGGGGCGGTTGGACGGCTCGAGGCCACTGCTCCAGGGAGATGGGCGTCACCGGGACGTGACCGCGGCCGGTCCGGGCCAGGATCTCCCGGGCCAGCTCCAGGCGGCTAGCACGGCCCTGGTTGACCAGGTGATAGACGCCGTAGCGCCCGGTCTCGATGAGCTGAGCCAGGGCCTCAGCCACGTCCGGGGCGTAGGTGGGGTTGCCGACCTCGTCCGCCACCACCTGGAGGGCCCCGTGACGGTCCGCCGCGGCCACGATCTTGCGAGGGAAGTTGTGGCCGCCCGGCCCGAAGAGCCAGGCCACCCGCACGATGTAGAGGCGATCCAGCCGCTGCCGGGCCGCCTGCTCCCCTGCGGCCTTGCTCCGGGCGTAGACGCCCCCGGGCTGGAGCAGATCGTACTCCCGGTAGAAGCGCCCGGGCTCCCCGGGGAAGACCTCGTTGCTGCTGATCTGGACCATGGCCGCGCCGCAGGCCGCACAGCCTTCCGCCAGGTAGCCGGGCCCCAGTCCGTTCACCGCGTAGACCGGGTCCGGCGCCTCCTCGGCCTGGTCCACGTGGGTCCAGGCCGCCGCGTTGATGAGCAGATCCGGGGCCAGCGCGGCCACCTGCTGGGCGATGCCGGGCTGGCTGATGTCCCCCTCCTGCCGGCTCCAGGCCGTGATGCGGTGGCGGGGCGCCAGGGCCTGGACCAGAGCCCGGCCCAGCTGGCCGTTGGCGCCGGTGATCAGGATGTGCATGGGATGGAACTGTGCATGGCGCTGGTCCAAAGTTTTTCCGGAGCGATTCTCCGGGATGGCTCTCCGGGATGATCGGCGCTTCCCCGGCCGCAGGTGGATTCTATCACAGCCTGGGAGCTTCCTGGAAAAGCCGGGAGAATGGGCGCTTTGCCCGGCGGCTGGCCTTCAGGGTGGAAATTCCCGTTGGGTTTGCTCCCCGGGTGGGGCCAGTGCTATACTGCGGTCGCAGCCAATCCCCATACCGCCGCCAGTGTTGGGCGCAGATCTTGCACACCGGGCAGGTCCAGGAAGGATCGGAGCCGTGTGGAGAATGCGCCCTTTGATTTGCCAGGCGATCCAGGCCTGACTTCCGACCCAGTTACCCCTCCGCGGAGGCTTCCCCGGCCCGCTGCAGGACCCGGCTCACCAGGGCTGGCAGGCAGTGGCGCAGGGGAAAGGCATCGGTGAAGCCCACGTGCCCACCGCTGGGATGGATCTGCACGTCCAGCAGGGGGTGAGGCGCCAGGGCGTGGAAGTCCTCCACCGGGATGATGGGATCGTCCGCGGCGGTGATGATGGTGGTGGGCACGGTCAGCCCTCGGCTCAGCCGGTCCCCGGCCACGGAGTAGCTCTCGTAGTAGCTCCAGGCGTCCGGGAACTTGCCGTAGCGGGTGACCAGCCACTCGGTCATCTCCCGCATGGTCTTGAGCTTGGTGAGGGGCGTGAAGTCGTAGAGCTCCGGGAAGAGGGCCTGTTTGCGGCGCAGGGACGCCAGCCAGCGACGACGGAAATAGTGGAGGTAGAGGGGCTGGCGGTCCAGGGCGTCGCTGGTGTGGTTGGGATCCAGGGCCGGGTTGATGGCGATGACGTGACGCAGGTTGTGGAAGGGCTGCCGGCCATGCCAGAGGGCCAGGCGCAGGGCGAAGTTGCCCCCCATGGAGGCCCCCACGATGTAGAAGGGTGCTTCCCCGGCCAGCTGGCTGACCCAGTCCACCGCGGTGGCCGCCTCCTCGATCAGGGTGGCGTAGAAGAAGCCCGGGTTCAGGTGGTGGGTGGGGCCGTGGTCCCGCAGGTTGAGCCGGAAGACATCGTAGCCCTGGCGGATCAGCGCGCTGCCCAGGAGCAGGTTATAGGAGGAGTGGCTGCTCCCCTCCCAGCCGTGGAGGAGCAGGACCAGTCCGCGCCGGCGCCCTCGGGTGAGGCCCCGAGTGTAGAAGCCCAGGAGACGCACGGCCCGCTCCGGCGCGAAGCCCGTGTAGTCCTTCCCGGCGTCGATGAGCACCGCCTGCTCCCTCCGAGTCAACAGGTCGGCCCGTCGAGGACGCAGCGCGGCCAGGATCGTCTGGCGATCCCCGCCCCGCACCAGGGGATGGGGCAGAAAAGGCTCGAATCCATCCTTGCGTTCCGCCACAGTCGATCGATCCATCGGACTCGCACCTCCTTGCTGTTGGCATGGATCCGGGGGAGGGAGGTCCTGAAACCTTTGCGTACACCTGGGGATTAAGCTACAATCTAACAAAGTTGGCGCAGATAGGCAAGGCCTTACAGACCGTCAACCCCGCCCCTCCCCCGGCCCTGTGACATCATGGATGATTCTTTCGCGAGGACGATTCCTAAAATGGCAGAATCTATGGACAACCTGGGCAAGGAAAGCCCAGCCAACGCCGGTACGGTGGCCCCCTTGGACGCGGTGAAGAGCGTCGCTTCGGCCCCCATCTCGGCGCTGGAACCGGAAGAGCTGGAACGCCACGCCCAGGATCCTGGGCGGGACGCCTTCAGCTGGAAGATCGACGCCATGTGGGAGCGGGTCCAGGAGACCCGGGACGCCCACATGTACTACTACTTCCAGGCCGTGGATGAGCTGGATGGCCCCTGGGTCCACACCGAGGGCCAGCGCAAGCTCATGTTCGCCACCTACAGCTACCTGGGGCTGCTCCAGCATCCCCGCATCGTCGCGGCGGCCAAGGCAGCCCTGGACAAGTACGGCGCCGGCACCCACGGCGTGCGCATCCTGGGCGGCACCCTGGACGTTCACGTGGAGCTGGAACAGACCATCGCCCACTTCACCGGCCGGGAGGACGCCATCGTCTACAGCTCCGGCTACGTGACCAACCTGGCCACCATCAGCACCCTGGTGGGCCGGGGAGACTGGGTGCTCTCGGACAAGTGGAACCACGCCAGCATCGTGGACGGCTGCATGCTGGCCCGGGGGGAATTCAAGCGCTTCAAGCACAACGACATGGCCGACCTGGAGCGCATGTTGCAGCGAGCCCCGGAGAGCGCGGGCAAGCTGGTGGTGGCGGACGCGGTCTTCAGCATGGACGGGGACATCTTCGACCTGCCTGCGGCGGTGGATCTCTGCCGCCGCTACAACGCCCGGCTCATGATCGATGAGGCCCACAGCATCGGCGTCCTGGGCGAGACGGGCCGGGGCATCGAGGAGCACTTCGACATGCCCGGC
>WGCB01000745.1 GCA_015494005.1 Caldilineaceae bacterium | reverse complement strand
GCGGAGAGCACCTTCAGCCTGGGCACGCCGGACTTGACCACGGACCTGAACTTCGAGAACAGCGACAATGTGACCCATCTGCTGGTGCGGGACTTCACCGGTGCCAACGGGGACGACCTGGACACGAACGACGACGGCACCCTGGACGTGGTGCCCTGGGGCGAGCAGCTGGACTGCGTGGCTCTGGTGGAGACTCCTGGCTCGGGCGACCAGATCTACTGCAGCACCCAGGTGGGGCCGGACGGCTCCTTCGTGCCCGGCCACGTCTACCTCTGTGAGGACGGTTGGCGCATCGGCACCTTCGACGTGGACGCGGAGGACACCCCAGGCAGTGCCAACGCCTGTGAGGCCGGCGGCGGTTTCGGCGCCTGCTTGGACGGCAACGCCACCTTCATCCACACCATCCAGGGGCCGGGTGACTTCAGCCCAGAGAACGGCAATACCCATGTCATCGAAGGCGTGGTGGTGGGCGACTTCCAGGACACGGCCACGGAGCTGCGGGGCTTCTTCCTCCAGGAGGAGGACAGCGACGTGGACGCGGATCCCCTGACCTCCGAGGGCATCTTCGTCTTCGACAACGGCTTCGGCGTGGACGTCAACCCGGGCGACATCGTCCGGGTCATGGGCACGGTCCAGGAGTACGAGACCAGCTCGGGCAGCGGCGTCTTCCTCACCGAGCTGGCCAGCATCACCCAGGTGGAAGTCTGCGCCACCGGCGCCAGCGTCACCGCCAGCACCCCCACCATGCCTGTGAGTGACCTGGGCGACTGGGAGCGCTACGAGGGCATGCTGGTCACCTTCCCCTACGAGCTGACGGTGACCGAGAACTACAACCTGGGCCGCTACGGTCAGGTGGATCTGTCGGTGAACGGGCGGCTGTTCAGCCCCACTCAGATCGCCTCCCCGGGCCAGCCGGCCCTGGATGTGCAGGACGAGAACGACCGCCGGCGCATCATCCTGGACGATGCCAACACCCAGCAGAACCGGGATCCCATCGTCTACCCGCCGCCGGAGTTGACCGCCTCCAACACCCTGCGCACCGGGGACACGGTGAACGGCCTGACCGGTGTGCTGGACCAGCGCTTCAGCGCCTACCGGATCCAGCCCACCCAGGAAGTGACCTTCACCCACTCGAACCCCCGGCCGGCGGATCCCCCCTACGTGGGCGGCAGCCTGCGGGTGGCCAGCTTCAACGTGCTCAACTACTTCAACGGCGACGGCATGGGCGGTGGCTTCCCCACCTCCCGGGGCGCGGACACGCCGGAGGAGTTCGAGCGGCAGCGCACCAAGATCATCAGCGCCATCACCCACCTGGACGCGGACGTCATCGGGCTGATGGAGATCGAGAACGACGGCTACGGCCCGGAGAGCGCCATCCAGGACCTGGTCAACGGGCTGAACGACGCCACCGCGCCAGGCACCTATGCCTTCATCGACCCAGGCGTGCCCCAGATCGGCAGCGACGAGATCGCGGTGGGGCTGATCTACAAGACGGCCACGGTGAGCCCGGTGGGCAGCGCGGCCATCCTGGATTCCTCGGTGGACCCCCGCTTCGTTGACACCAAGAACCGGCCCACCCTGGCCCAGAGCTTCATGGAGAACAGCACCGGCGAGGTCTTCACCGTGGCGGTGAACCACCTGAAGTCCAAGGGCTCGCCCTGTGACGACATCGGCGACCCGGACCAAGGGGATGGCCAGGGCAACTGCAACCAGACCCGCACCAACGCGGCCATGGCCCTGGTGGACTGGCTGGCCACGGATCCCACGGGCAGCGGCGATCCGGACTACCTGATCATCGGTGACCTGAACGCCTACGCTCTGGAGGATCCCGTCACGGCCATCAAGGACGCGGGCTACACCAACCTGCCGGAGGCCTACCTGGGCCTGGAGAGCTACTCCTTCGTCTTCCGGGGCCAGGCGGGCACGCTGGATCACGCCCTCTCCAACCCGGACCTGACGGAGCAGGTGACCGGCGCGGCCATCTGGCACATCAACGCGGACGAGCCCCGGGTTCTGGACTACAACGAGGAGTTCAAGTCCCCGGACCAGATCACCAAACTCTACGCGCCGGACCAGTACCGGGCCTCGGACCACGATCCGGTGCTGGTGGGGCTGAACCTGGACTCCACGGCCTACATCACCATCGTCAAGGACGCTCGGCCGGACAGCCGGCGCAACTTCCGCTTCGGCGGCGACTTGGGCAAGTTCAAGCTGGACGACATCACGCCCCAGGACAACGATCCCTACGACAGCTCCATCACCTTCGCGGTGGAGCCGGGCAGCTACACAGTCTTCGAGAAGGTGCCCCGCAAGTGGCATCTGACCGACATCGTCTGTGACCCGGCCGGGGCTGGCGCGGTGGATCTGGCCAACCACCAGGTGACCATCACCGTGGCGCCTCGCCGCAGCGTCACCTGCACCTTCGTGAACCAGAAGGGTAGCCAGGTGCGGGTGCGCAAGTACTACGATGTGAACGGCGATGGGCAACGCCACTGGGAGCCTGGCCTGCCTGGCTGGGAGATCCACCTGTACGATTCCCAGGGCAACCTGGCCGCCAGCAAGGTGACCAACGGCTGGGGCAAGGCCAACTTCCGCAACGTGAAGCCGGACCAGTACACCGTCTGCGAGGTGATGCAGGACGGCTGGTTCAACACCCAGCCCGGCACGGTGGACCCGGTCTACGGCCAGCCCTGCTACAGCCTGGACGTGGGCCCGGCGGAGATCTGGATCGTGCCCTTCGGCAACCACGACAACCCGGACCTGGTCTCCGGAGCGGCGTTGGAAGCCCCCAACACCGCCGGTCTGAACGTCCAGCCGGACCTGGAGGACGATCCGGACGACGCCAACTACGAGGAGGATCCGACGGACGTAGACGAGGACCTGGAGCGGCCTGCCCTCTCCGGCTCCCTCTACCTGCCCTTCGTCACCCGCTAACGAACTCCACTGACGACCACTCCGGGAGGGGTGAACCTGGCCTTCTGGCTGGGCCATCCCCTCCCAGGGGTGACACACGCGAGAAAGCCACCTGCCTGGGCCCACGACCGGATGCAGGTGGCTTTCTGTTTTCCACGAAGGGCAGCTTTCAGCAGGGGGGTGCGGCTGTCCAGCCTCTGTCTACGGCCCGCTGCTAGCGGTCACTTTGCCATCAGCGGCAGGAAGATCTGGTGGCCGGGAGAGCCGATGGTCAGCTCCTGGGCCCCCCGGACCTCGTCCAAGGTGACCTCCACGGTGTAGCCGGTCTCGTCGCTGATCTGGTAGGTGCCGTAGGGCAGGCTCGGGAAGACGAAAGAGCCATCCTCTCCCGTGGTCACCTGGGCCGTCATGGCGCCGGGGGCCGGGCTCACCTGTTGCAGAGTGATGGCCGTCCCTGCCATGGCCGGCTCGTTCGGTTCCCAGATGCCGTTGTGGTTCATGTCAAACCAGATGGTGCCGCTGATGGAGCCCAGGAGCGCCTCCGCCTGGGCGGTGGCCGGGGTGGATCCCAGGCCAAGCTGGGCAGCGATGACAGCGACGGCCAGGAGCATCAGGAGCCGCCGTCGAGCAGGGGCAGGGAAGATTCGGACGCTGATCATCGGGGGACCTCACAGTCGTGAACGTGCGTTGGACGGGTGCGATGTGTCTCAAGCCAAGGATAGCACGGGAATATTACAGCTTCTGTTAAGCAGTTCACAGATGGGATGGCGTGAGAAGCACGTAAATTTGCGCAGGCAAACCGCAGGGGCAAAAAGCGACTTCGGGAAGGATGTCCAGGCAGGTGGGGCAGGTGAAGCGGGTGCGAGGAAGGGAGCAGCGATGGGATTGGGGCGGTTGACGGGAGAAAGACGACCTGGAATGGGAGGAAGGGCTCCCTCGGGAGGGCGAAGTGGGAGGCGATGGGAGGGAGCCCTCGGCATCTTGCGTCCGGGCCATCCCCGATCCCGGGTGTCCGGGAGCGTTGCGGTCTCGACGGGTGCGATGTGGTGGAGCAGGCTGAAACCAGCGTAACGGAGGCGGTGGCGAATCGGGATGGGCCGGTGCAAGTTTACCGCATAGCCAGGGGGAGGAAGACCAGCCGAGGCGCTGCTGGCAGGTCCACCGTCACGGTGCTGTTGACCTCCCCGATGGTGATCGACATCCCGGCGCAGTCGTCACACAGGAGCAGGTACTCCCCGGCGGCCAGGTTGTCGAAGACGAAGGTGCCGTCATCCGCCGCCTGCACGGCCAGAACGGCCAGGCCCGTCACATCCGGGCCCACAGCCTGGAGGTACACCGTGCGTCCGCTGGCGACCGGCTCGGTCGGCTCCCAGATCCCGTTGCGGTTGAAGTCCACGTAGGCGGTGCCGGCCACCATGCCGTTGTTGGCCGGGGCGGCAGCCACGGGCAGAGCCGTCAGGGCCACCAGGATGGCTACCAGTATCAGGGCGAAAACGTTGGGCTGGGGGATGCGGACGGTCATCGGAAATCTCCTTGGCCAGAGGCCACTGTCTGGATGCTTCGAGGCCAGTATACCGCGGAAACGACCTGGGTGAGCTGTCAATCGGGTTACGAAACGTCTAGAAAACACTATACCAGACGGTGGGGAGAAAATGTTTGGGGAAAATGATGGAACCCGGCGTCTGTGCTATACTGATGTTCGCCCCCAACTGCCCTTACAGCTCCGAATTTGCCCACCTACCCCGATTGCTTCCACCGGATTCCATCGGGGGAAACGTTCCATGGTTGGAGGGAGGCCATGGCCAATCTACCTCGCCTGACCGAGAACAAGATCCGGCAGTGGACCGATCCCGGCTCCTTCAGCCGGGGCCTGCGCTACTACCAGAAGGGCTACATCGTGGATCCCCGCATCGAGGGGAGCACCCTGAAGGCCCAGTGTCGTGGTTCCATGCCCACCCCCTACCGGGTGGAGGTGACGCTGGGTGCCCAAGGCATCCGCTCTGGTCACTGCAGCTGCCCGGTGGGGAGCGGAGGCCACTGCAAGCACGCGGTGGCCCTGCTCCTGACCTGGCTGCACGAGCCCGAGCGTTTCGTCGAGACGGAACCCCTGCACGCACGCTTGGCACAGCGGAGCAAGGAGGAGCTCATCGCCCTGATCCAGCGCATGCTCCGGCTCTATCCCGAACTGGAGGACCTCCTGGCCCTTCCCGTGCCTGGCGGCAGCCAGACCGACGCGCCCGTGGATCCTGGCCTGATCCGCCGCCAGGTGGAGAATGTCCTCCGGCCCCTGTCGGATGGAACGTACTTCAACTGGCAGCAGCTCGAGACCATGGGCATCCAGCTTTCGCTCCTGGCGGAGACCGGCGATGCCTACGCCCAACGAGGGGAGTGGGAGAACGCGGTCACGGTCTACGATACAGTGATGCGTGCCATCCTGGAAAGGTACGAGTATCTGGACGATGACAACGGGGATCTCGCCGCGGTGGTGGACCAGTGCGCGGTGGGGCTGGGACACTGCCTGGACCAGGTGGCCGATCCGTCCTTGCGGGAAAGGATCCTGACCAGCCTCTTCCACGTCTATCGCTTTGATGTGGACGCTGGCGGCAGAGGCATCGGCGACGAGGCCGCGGTGTGCCTGATGGAAAAAACCACACCGGAGGAGCATCGACTCGTGGCTTCCTGGCTGCAGAAAGCCATCCAGGGGCTGGGAAAGTCCGACGAGTTCTTCACTGACTGGCGCCGGCAGGCCTTCGGAGGCATGCTGCTCTCTCTCCAGGAGGCACAGATGGACGACGAGACTTTTCTGGCCATCTGCCGGCAGACAGGACGGCGTCTGGATCTGGTGACCAAGCTGGTGGAGCTGGGGCGCACAGAGGAGGCCAAAGCAGCGGCTCGCGAGGCCTCGGACTACGAGTTGATGCAGATAGGGGATGTCCTCTGGGCCCAGGGGCAGAGGGATCTGGCCGAGGAGCTGATCCAGGAGCGGCTCTCCCAGGAGCCCCAGGACCAGCGTCTGCTGGAGTGGCTCGCCGTCCACGCGGAGGCGCGGGGCGATCTGGCGCAGGCGCTGGCGTACTGGCAGATCCGGTTCCAGCAGGACCCCTCCCTCGGCTATTACAGGAAGATCCGGGTGCTGGCTCAGAAGCTGGGCACCTGGGAGGAAGTTGTGGCTGATCTGCTCGCCCAGCTGGCGAAGACGAGAAATTTCACCCTGCTCACCGAGATCTTCCTGGAGGAAGGGCAGGTGGAGCAGGCCCTGGAAGCGCGGCAGTATGTCTCCAAGGACATGGGCTGGCACCCTCTGTTTCTGGATGTCAAGCTGGCGGAGGCCGCGGAGAAGGAGTTCCCCCAGGAGGCCATCCGAATCTACATGCAGATGGCGGAAGCCCTCATTGCCGCGCGGGGCCGGGACAACTACGCGGTAGCGGCCGGCTACCTGAAGCGCGTCCGGGATATCTACCGGCGACTGGGCCAGGAAGAGGCCTGGCAGGCCCTCATCACCCGCATCCGAACGGAAAACAAGACACTCCGGGCCTTGAAGGACGAGCTGCAGAAGGCCGGGCTGTGAGGAGAGCCTCCCGAGC
>WGCB01000744.1 GCA_015494005.1 Caldilineaceae bacterium | reverse complement strand
GGCACCAGGCCGGCGCCGCCACGATGAGGAACTTCAGGAAGGCGTCGCTGAAGAGGCCCAGGGCGAACATCATGGCGATGGGGGCCAGAAGCCAGAGCCCCAGGGCCAGGGCCTGGGAGGCGCGCCCCTTCCGCCAGAGCTGGACCAGCTCCACCAGGGGCAGCAGGCCAGCCAGGAGCAGCCAGGGCCAGGACAGCTCGGGTCCGCTGCGGATGGGGCCCACGGTCAGGGTCCGCAGGGTGAGGACCAGGCCCTCCAGGAGGGGGGTGGACTCGCCGCCCTTGGGCCAGCTCAGCACCCGGTCCACGGCCGTGGGCCCCATCCGCAGCGGACCTGAGCTGTCCTGGCCCTGGTTGCTCCTGGCTGGCCTGCTACCCCTGGTGGGGCTGGTTCAGCTCTGGCGGAGGGGGCGCGCCTCCCAGGCCCTGGCCTTGGGGCTCTGGCTCCTGGCCCCCATCGCCATGATGTTCGCCCTGGGCCTCTTCAGCGACGCCTTCCTGAAGTTCCTCATCGTGGCGGCGCCGGCCTGGTGCCTGCTGGCGGCCGCGGCCGGGGAGGTGGGGATTGGAAGTTGGGGCCGGAAATCTAGCGGGTCCCAGCACTCTCTAATCTCCATTCTCCAGTCTCTCCATTTTCAGAAATCTTCAATTTTCAACCAGTCTTCAGTCTTCGATCTTAGATTTCTTGTTTTCCCCCTCGCCCTCCTCCTGGCCGGGGCGGCCCTCCCTGGCTACTACGCGGACCCCAACGCCCGGGACAACTACGCCGGCATGGCCCGCACCGTCCAGGCCATGGGCGATCCGTCCACGGACCTGGTGCTGCTGGACGCGCCGGGCCAGCAGGAAGTCTGGCGCTACTACGACCCGGGCCTGCCCGTCCTGGCCCTGCCCCAGGAGCGCCCCCCGGATCGGGCCCGCACCGAGGCCCTCCTGGCCGACGCGGTGGCGGACCGGCGCCAGATCTTCGCCCTCTTCTGGGCCCTGGACGAGGCGGACCCGCAGGGCATCGTGGAAGGCTGGCTGGATCGCCACGCCTTCAAGGGGCTGGAGAGCTGGCAGGGCAACGTGCGCTTCGTGATCTACAGCCTGCCCAACGACCTGACCTGTCGTCCCCTGGATCCCCCGATCCGCTTCGGCGACCTGGCGGAGCTGACCCAGCTCTGTCAGCCCCGCTGGCCCCAGGAGATCGCCCCTGGGCAGATGGCCCTGGTGGGCCTGGCCTGGCGTCCCCTGGCCACGACGGAGCGGCGCTACAAGGTGACGGTCCAGCTCCTGGACGCCCGCTCCCAGGTGGTGGCCCAGCGGGACAGCGAGCCCGTGGGCGGCTCTCGCCCCACCGTCACCTGGACGCCCGGGGAGACTATCCAGGACAACCACGGCCTCCTGGCGCCGCCGGGGACGCCGCCGGGGATCTACCGGCTGATCCTGGCCCTCTACGACGGGGAGACAGGCCAGCGGCTGGTCACCTCCTCCGGCCAGGACTTCGTCGACCTGGGGGAGGTGACGGTGCGGCCCGGCCAGCGCTCCCTGCCCCTGGACGTGGTGCCCATGCAGCATCGCCTGGGGCAGGCCCTGGGGCCGGTGACCCTGGTGGGCTACGATGCCTACCGCAAGGGGTTCGCCCACGCGCCGGAGACGCCCATCCCGCCCGGTGAACCGGTCCACGTGACCCTCTACTGGCAGGCGCCGGATCCCCTGCCCGAGGATTGGCCGGCGGATCTGCGCTTCACCTTGCGCCTGGGCCAGGAGAGCCTCACCGCGCCCCTGGCCGGCGGCGGGTACCCCACGGGCCAGTGGTTGCCCGGCCAGCTCGTGCGAGGGGAGTTCGACATCCGCTACGACGGCACGGGGACCCGCCTGTCCCTCCAGGTGGGCGATGCCCGGGTGCGGCTGGGGTCCATCCCAGCCCAGAGATGAGTTCGAGCGGGCCGTTTCCCGGCAGCGATCCGAGGGTAATGGTGTTTGTAACGCTTTTGACTTTCGCTGTTCTTGCAGTGTACTATGATTGATGTATCGGGGGCTTGATGTGTTGAGGCGCGTCACCGCCCTCTCGCCCCGAGGATCCGCAGGAGATCGACCATGTCCCAGGCCATTTCCCAGGAACTCTGCCCCGTGGAGGCGGCCGCCCGCATCATCGGCCGCAAATGGACACTCCAGATCGTCCACCATCTGCTGGACTGCCGCTGCAAGCGTTTCTGTGAGCTGCAGGAAGCCCTGGGAGGCGTCAACCCCAGCACCCTGAGCAGCCGTCTGAAGATGCTGGAGGAAGAAGGCCTGGTCCAGCGCACCCAGATCAGCACCGTGCCCCTCCACGTAGAGTACAGCCTGACGGAGAAGGGACGAGAGCTGGAGCCGGTCCTGCGCAGCCTGAGCCAGTGGAGCAGCCGTTGGCTCTGTGCCGGGCACAAGGGCAGGGCCACCGAGAGCCGGTGAGCGACGCGTCGGGGGCGGATTCCCCATTAGCTCGAGAAACGGGGGAGATGGGATGATCGTCAAAGGCTTGACCGTGGGTCTGTTGCAGGAAAACTGCTACGTGCTGGGCTGCGAGAAGACGAAAAAAGGCGTGGTTGTGGACCCTGGGGACAACGGGGACGCCATCCTGATGGTGGTGGAGCGGACCGGCCTGACCATCGAGAAGATCATTAACACCCACGCCCACTTCGACCACGTCATGGCTGTGAACGAGGTGAAGGACGCCACCGGCGCCACCTTCCACCTCCACGAAGCGGACCTGCCCATCCTCCACGATGCCCCGGTGCGAGTCCAGGCCTGGCTGGGCATGACCATGGAGCCGGTCTACGAGCCGGACGAGTTCCTGGAGCACGGGCAGACCATCCGCTTCGGCTACCAGGAGCTGGAGGTGCGGCATGTCCCAGGCCACTCCCCGGGCCACGTGGTCTTCGTGGATCACCGGGGACGCCAGGTCTTCGCCGGGGACACCCTCTTCCGGGAGGGCATCGGTCGCTTCGATCTGCCCCTGGCGGACGGCCACCTGCTCCTGCGCAGCATCCGGGAGCAGCTCATGAGCCTGCCGGACGACTACCTGATCCACCCGGGCCACGGACCGGAGACCACCATCGCCCACGAACGGATCTACAACCCCTACGTGGGCCGGGCGGCCAGCTCCCTGGACTGGATGAACCTGTTGGGCTAGATCTCGCCCAGATTTTTCTGGCGAAAAGGAGACGAGAGATGACTGCTGCGGCGACGTCTTTCTGGAAATGGCTGGGCCTCCGGGGCGGGGCTAAGGAGGACGCGAAGGCTTCCGCCACCACGGGCGGCTCCGTCTCCACCGAGCCGGTGGTGGTGTGGGAGGCGGCCAATCCCCTGGAGGCCCACATCGTGAAGGGGCGGCTGATCAGCGAGGGCATCCCCGCAGTGCTCCAGGGCGAGGTCCTGGGCACGGTCTACGGGCTGACCACCGGCAGCCTGGCCGCGACCCGGGTCATGGTGCCCGGTCCTCTGGCGGAGAAGGCCCTGACCATCCTCCATTCCGAGACGCCCTGGCTGGAGGACGAAGAATCCGAGGAAGAATCCGAGGCGGACGGCCCGGATAGCGCCGAGTGAGGGCAGGGGCGTGGAGCAAAGCTGGCGCCCCTTCATCAAATCCTGCACGGCCGGGTTTCATTTTGTAACCGAGCATACCGAGGAGGCGCCCTCTGGCCTGCCATAATTGACGAAACGCCCCCCATCCAGTACACTGTTCGTGACTTTATTCACATCCTCTGCTCGCCCCTATGGTGTAGACTAAGAGGTGCAGGTTAAAGGGGCAGGCTAGGGCCGAGAACGGGCCGACAGCACGGACAGGATGTGGGTCGAACGATCGTAGCGGACAGAGGCCACCGGTTGCCCGGGTTTTCCCCAGAGCACGCCGGCGATCGAAGGCTTGGCCGCCCTCAACAGGAGGAGATCCATGGCAGAACTGATCGAGCGGAGTCCGGTCATCCCCCGGGAGCTGGCCCGCCGCAAAGCCACGAACAAGAACCTGAAGTTCATCATCGGCGGAGTCCTGCTCATCGGCCTGGTGGTGGTGTTGATCGTCCAGGCCACGGTGACCACCGGGGCCTACTACCTGACCGTCAGCGAGATCCACCAGCAGGCCAGCACCCTCTACGGCCAGCGGGTCCGGGTCAGCGGGCAGGTGGTGGACGGCAGCGAGGACTGGGATCCCCAGAGCGTGGTGCTGCGCTTCGCCATCCAGGACGAGGACGGCTCCCAGCTGCCCATCGTCTTCTATGGCCCCCGACCGGACAACTTCCAGCGGGCGGCGTCTGCCATCATCGAGGGCGAACTGGAGCCCAACGGCGTCTTCCGAGCGGACAACCTGCTGCTCAAGTGCCCCAGCCGTTACGAAGAGGAGCCGGAAGAGGTCTTCGTGGAGGCCAACCGTTAGGGCCTAGAAGTGCTGTGACTTCTTCGATGGCAGGACGCAGTTGCAACTGAATCGAACCTCCGGACCGGCTGCCTTGTGACAGGCGCCGGTCTTTCATTGATAGTGGGTGACCATCGTGAACAACGTGGAGCGAAAGCGACCAACCTGGGAGTTGGAAGTTGGAAGTCGGGATACGGCTCCTGCCGATCCCCAATTCACCAATCAGCCGCTCAACCAACCTCGGATCTCGGGTCTCCAATTCCCGATCGCCAAGCGCCTGCTCGCCCTTTTCACCCTCCTCTTC
>WGCB01000743.1 GCA_015494005.1 Caldilineaceae bacterium | reverse complement strand
GCCTGGGCCTGTTCCGGCGGCAGGGTGAAGCGCGGGATGGGCGTGGGGCTGGGGTAGATGGGAATGGGTTGGCTGCTGCAGGCGGCTGTCACCAGCAGGAGCAGGGGAAGTAGAACAGGTAACAGTTTGCGCGTCATGGCGTCAACGTCCTTCCTGGGTGGTTGGGGGCGTCTCCCGCTCAACGGGCGGGCCTGGTTAGTGTAAACAGGCCCTGGTGATCTCGCAAATTGGAGCCACCCTACCCGCCCTGGATCCCCGGCCCCATCCCGTCGCTGCCCCGGCCAATTTGACAGGCCCGGAACCCGGCTGCTATAGTGGCCTTCACAGCTTCATATCGTACCGCTCAACAGAGGAACGGCGAAGCCGGTGAGAGTCCGGCGCTGTCCCGCAACTGTGATGGAGCTTCGGCTCCTAAGCCAGGTCGACCGCCTCTGTTGCGCTCCGGTAAGCCTCGCGGAAGGCGTTGGAGTGCTTCATCGGGGTGAGCAAGCCCCGCTCTGATCCATTCAGGACACCACGCCCGACCGGCCAGGTTGGGCGTTTTACTTTGGCGAGACCTGCATCCGACCCTTTTCAACCACGCTTCTTGGAGGAAGAACCATGAACGCCCCTCGTTTTCGACCCGCCCTGCTGAGCCTCACCCTGCTCGTGGCCCTGCTCCTGGCTGGCTGTGCGGTGCCACCGCCCCCCGTGGCCCCGGCTGGGGAAGAACCCGCGCCGGCCCAGGCCGAGAGCCCGGCCCAGCCTTTGACCCAGAACATCACCGAGGGCTGCGTGGAGAACTTCGACCCCAACGTGGACTACTTCCCGGAGAAGGTGACGGTGGAGGAGGCCACGGGCTTCCAGGTGGAATACTTCAACAACTACAAGGTGGTCACCGTGACCAAGCCCTGGCAGGGCGCGGAGGAAGGCTTCCAGTACGTCCTGGTCCAGTGTGGCACGCCTGCGCCCGAGGGCTTCGACCCCGCCAGCGTCATCCAGGTGCCCATCCGCACCATGGTGGCCATGTCCACCACCTACCTGCCCCACCTGGACGCCCTGGGCCTGGTGGATCGCCTGGTGGCCCTGGACAGCTTCACCTACGTGAACACCCCCAGCGTGGTGGAGCGCATCCAGGCCGGGGAGCTGGCGGAGGTGGGCTTCGGCTCCGGCGTCAACGTGGAGCTGGTCCTGGACCTGAACCCGGACCTGGTCATGACCTACGGCATCGGCGTGCCCGACTACGACGCCCACCCCAAGCTGCTGGAGGCGGGGGTCAAGGTGGCCATCAACGGCGACTTCATGGAGAACACGCCCCTGGGCCGCACCGAGTGGGGCAAGTTCCTGGCCCTCTTCTTCAACCGGGAGGCGGACGCCCAGGCCATCTTCCAGCAGACGGCCCAGGAGTACAACCAGCTGGTGGAGCTGGCCGCCGGCGCGGAGAGCCGTCCCACGGTCCTGGTGGGGAGCGTCTTCAACGGCACCTGGTACGTGGCCGGGGGCCAGAGCTACACCGCCCGCTTCCTGGCCGACGCGGCCAGCAGCTACCTCTGGGCGGACGAAGGGGAGGCCGGCAGCATCCCCCTGGACTTCGAGAGCGTCTTCGACAAGGCCGCGGACGCGGAGTTCTGGGTGAACCCCAGCAACGCCATGTGGGTGACCGGGGAGGATGTCCTGGCCACGGACGAGCGCTACGGCGACTTCCGGGCCTTCCAGGAGGGACACCTCTACAACAACAACCTGCGGGTCAATGAGAACGGGGGCAACGACTACTTCGAGACCGGCGTGGCCAAGCCCCAGCTCGTCCTCAAGGACCTGATCGCCATCTTCCACCCCGAGCTGCTGCCGGACCACGAGCTCTTCTTCTACCGGCAGATCGCGCCGGAGCAGTAGGCCGTTCCAATCGCCCAGTGATCCGATGACCCAATCGCCCAAGCGGCTGCGAACCCGCCCCGCCACCATCCTGACCGGCCTGGCCCTGCTCCTGGCCCTGGTCTTCCTGCTGAGCCTGGCCCTGGGCTCGGTGCGCATCCCCCTGGACCAGATCCTGACCGTGCTCCTGGGCGGGGCACCGGCCAAGGCGGCCTGGGCCAGCATCGTCCTCAAGTTCCGCCTGCCCAAGGCCATCACCGCGGTCCTGGCTGGGAGCGCGCTGGCCGTGGCCGGCCTGCAGATGCAGACCCTTTTCCGCAACCCCCTGGCCGGGCCCTTCGTGCTGGGCATCAACTCGGGGGCCAGCCTGGGGGTGGCCCTAGTGGTCCTGGCCGCGGGAGGCGTGGGCAGCGCCCTCCTGGCTGGGACCAGCCTGGCCGGGGACGTGGGCCTGGCCCTGGCCTCGGTCCTGGGATCCTCCGGGGTGCTGCTCCTGGTCATGGCTGTGGCCCGGCGGGTGCGCAGCACCATGACCCTGCTCATCCTGGGGCTCATGTTCGGGTACGCCACCAGTGCCCTGGTGAGCATCCTTCTCTACTTCAGCATCCCGGATCGCATCCAGGCCTACATCTCCTGGACCTTCGGCACCTTCGGCAGTGTCACCTGGAGCCAGCTGAAGGTGCTGGGCCCCACCATCCTGCTGGGGCTGCTCCTGGCCCAGCCCATGGCCAAGCCCCTGAACGCCCTGCTCCTGGGCGAGACCTACGCCCGGAGCATGGGCCTGGCCGTGCGCCGCACCCGGCTGCTGCTCATCGCCTCCGCGGCCATCCTGGCGGGGGGCGTCACCGCTTTCTGCGGCCCCATCGGCTTCCTGGGCATCGCCGTCCCCCACCTGACCCGCAGCCTCTTCAACAGCTCGGACCACCGCATCCTGCTGCCCGGCGTGGTCCTGGTGGGGGGGATCCTGGCCCTGGCCGCGGACATGGTGGCCCAGCTCCCAGGCAGCCAGCTGACCCTGCCCCTGAATGCGGTCACTGCGCTGGTGGGGGCGCCGGTGGTGGTCTGGGTGATCCTGCGCCAACGCAACCTGCGGGAGTCCTTCCCGGCCTGAGCCCCGAGACCACGCCGGTCTCTCCACGCACTGCAACCGAGGTCATGCCGTGAACCTGTCGTCGATCGCCGATCCCCAAACCCAACCGAAATCCCGCCCAGCACCCGCGCCGCCCAGGGATCCAGTTCCTCGCCCGGCCCAGGGAGCGGCTCCCCAGGCCGTGCTGGCCGCCGCGGACCTGGCCGTGGGCTACCGCCATCCTCGGCGGCCTCCCGTCGTGGTGGTGGACGGGCTCCAGCTCGCCCTGCGGGCCGGGGAGTTGGTCTGCCTGCTGGGCCCCAACGGCGCGGGCAAGTCCACCCTCCTGCGCACCTTGGCCGGGCTCCAGCCGCCCCTGGCCGGCCACATCTGGCTGGAGGGCGAGGAGCTGGGCCAGCTCTCGGCCCAGGCCCTGGCTCGCCGCCTGAGCATCGTCCTCACCGAGCGGGTGGACGTGGGCAACCTTTCCGCCTGGGGGCTGGTGGCCCTGGGGCGTCACCCCTACACCGACTGGACCGGCCGCCTCTCCCCCCAGGACCGGGCCGTGGTGGAGTGGGCCATCCAGGCCGTGGGCGCGACAGAGCTGGCCCCCCGGCTGGTCAGCGAGCTGAGCGACGGCGAGCGGCAGAAGGTGATGATCGCCCGGGCCCTGGCCCAGGAACCCCGGCTCATGCTCCTGGACGAGCCCACTGCCTTCCTGGACTTGCCCCGGCGGGTGGAGATCATGGGCATGTTGCGCGCCCTGGCCCAGGAAACCCGACGGGCCATCCTCCTCTCCACCCACGATCTGGACCTGGCCCTGCGCAGCGCGGACCGCATCTGGCTCCTGGCCCAGGACGGCTCCCTCCAGACCGGCGCGCCGGAGGATCTGGTCCTGAGCGGGGCGTTCCAGGCCACCTTCCGCAGCGACGGCGTGGAGTTCGATCCCCAGGCTGGCTCCTTCCGCATCAGCCAGAACGGCGCGGGGACCGTCCACCTGCTGGGGGAGGGGCTGGCCCTGACCTGGACCCGGCGGGCCCTGGAG
>WGCB01000742.1 GCA_015494005.1 Caldilineaceae bacterium | reverse complement strand
CGGCAGGGTGACCCACTCCAGGGTGGGCGGGGGCGGCTGAGGCGGGGTGAAGCGGTCGTTGGCCAGGGCCACGTTGAAGGCGTCCCCCGCGTGGAGGCGCAGATGGTGCATGTGATCGCTCACGGAGAAGCCGTCCGTCTCCCCGGGCTGGGTGGCCACGTTGCAGACGAAGAGGCGCACAGCCCGGGAGGCCCGGATGGCCTGCTGGATGGCCGGCACCAGCAGGTTGGGCATGAGGCTGGTGAAGAAACTCCCCGGCCCGGCCACGATCAGGTCCGCGTTGAGGATGGCCTTGATGGTTTCCGGGTAGGCCCGGGCGTTCTGAGGCTCCAGATGCACCCGCTGGATCTGCCCGCCGCTCTCGGGGATGCGGCTCTCGCCCTGCACGTAGAGCCACTCCTCCTGGCCGTTTCGCTGCACCCGCACCTCCGCGCCGAGGGTGACATGCTCCAGGGTGCTGGGCAGGATCCGCCCGCGCACGGCCAGGACCCGGCTGCTCTCCGCGATGCCCTGCTCGAAGCTGCCGGTGATGGCCGCCATGGTGGTGATGAAGATGTTGCCGAAATTGTGGCCGCCCAGGCCGTCTCCGCTGGCGAAACGGTACTGGAGCAGCTGGGTCATCAGCCCTTCCGCGTCGCTCAGCGCGGCGATGTTGTTGCGGAAGTCCCCCGGAGGCAGGACGCCCATCTGCCGGCGCAGGCGTCCGCTACTGCCCCCGTCGTCCGCCACCGTGACCACCGCGGTGATGTTGTCCGTGTAGTGGCGCAGGCTTCGGAGCAGGTTGGGCATGCCCGTCCCCCCGCCGATGGCCACCACCCGGGGCCCGGTCCGGCGCTGGTAGCGGCGCAGGAGCACCCGGAAGACCGCCCGGCTGTCCGGCAGGGGGCGGTCCTGGGCCAGGAGTGCGGCGGTCATGGTGCGGCTCCACTGCCAGGCGCTCCAGACCAGGACCACCAGGCCCAGCCCCAGGAGCAGAAGCCCGGCGATCCAGGGGGGTGCCGCGGGAAGGAAAGCGGGCAGGTTCGGCCAGGGGAAGCGGGAGGTCAGCTCGTGGAAGAGCAGGGCGAAGCCGTAGCCAGCCACCAGCCCGCTGGCCAGGATGAGCACCAGCCAGCGCTTCACGGCCAGGCCCGGCCGCAGGGCCGCCCGCAAGCGGGCCAGTCGGCTGCGATGCTTCCCTCGGCCCAGGCCTGTTCCTGCCTCGTCCAGGCGCAGACGCCGCCAGCCTGTTTTTCTGTCTCGTCTCTCTTCCATGGCCTCCTCCCCGGGGATTTCCTCCAGCTTTCACCCCCTATTCCTTCACCCTCTATTATAGAGGAGACAGGCCGGAACGCAGAACGAGGTGGCGAACGCGCCAGTGGACGGAAAACGGCTGGCATGGATGGGCGCATCGACCGTCCGTGAAACCCGCTCCGAAGACGGGCACGGCGTCGCTGCACCCCTGTGTGGAATCTGAGGGCACCCTCGCGTTTCCCATTCCACAGTGCCCATTCCTCAGAGCCATTCCGCATTCCCCATTCCCCATTCCGCATTCACTTTACTTCCCTTTCGCCCTGCGATACAATCATCCCGCATCGGTTCGAGGGCAGAGAGGCAAACGAACCGTCCTTTTCGACTGCAAAGGGGTGATCTGTGCCACGGCAGGCGACCCGACCGGCTTGGCCCGCAGACGTGACTGCGCCGTTGACCTACGAAGAGGCCCTGGCCTATCTCTTCCACACCGCTCGCTACGACGGGCGGGGCTGGAAATATCAGCATCCCGGTCGCAGTCAGCAGCGCATGCGGGGCTTGCTGGCCGTCCTGGGCAACCCCCAGCAGCGCTTCCAGGCCGTGCACATCACCGGCACCAAGGGCAAGGGCAGCACCAGCGCCCTGACCGAGTCCATCCTGCGCCATCACGGCTTGCGGACCGGCCTCTTCACCAGCCCACACCTGCACACCTTCCGGGAGCGGATCCGGCAAAACGGCCAGCTCATCCCTCGCCAGGATCTGGCCGACCTGATCCGGTCGCTGCGCCCCTTCTTCGAAGCCATCCCCGACCTGACCGTATTCGACAAGATCACCGCCCTGGCCTTCCAGTACTTCGCGGAGAGCGGGGTGGATTGGGCTGTGGTGGAGGTGGGCCTGGGCGGGCGGCTGGACAGCACCAACGTCCTCCTGCCCCAGGTCTGCGGCATCACCCGCATCAGCATGGACCACACCCACGTCCTGGGGGACACCCTGGGCAAGATCGCCTTCGAGAAGGCCGGCATCATCAAGCCGGGAACGCCGGTCTACGTGGCTCCCCAGCGGGAGGAGGCCATGGCCGTGCTCCAGTCCGTGGCCCAGGAGCGGGAGGCGCCCCTGACCGTGGTCTCTCCGGTCCAGGGCGTGGCCCTGCCCCTCCAGGGACGTCACCAGCAGGTGAACGCGGCCGTCGCCCTGGGCATGGTCCAGGAGCTGACCCGGCAGGGCTGGTTCTCTTGGGACGAGGAGGCGGTCCAGGCGGGGCTGGCCAACACCTTCTGGCCTGGTCGGTTCGAGCTCCTGCCCTGGCCCGACGGCGGCGTCATCCCCCTCCTGGTGGACTGCGCCCACAACGTGGACAGCATCCAGGTCCTGCTGGCCACCCTGGAGGAGCACTACCCCGGACGGCCTTTGACTTTCATCTTCGGCGCCAACCGGGACAAGGCCCTGGGCCCCATCCTGGAGCGGCTCCTGGCCGTTTCGCCCCGGCTGGTCCTGGTGCAGAGCCGCCATCCCAAGGCCCTGCCCACCCAGGCCATCCTGGAGGAAACGGCCCCACTGACGGCCTCCCAGGGAGGGGCGTGCGCGGTCTACCCCGCCACCTCCATGGGGGAGGCCCTGGCCCTGGCCCAGGCCATCACCCCGGCTGGCGGCCTCCTGGTGGGGACGGGCTCGGTCTTCGTGGTGGCGGAGTTGCGGGAGGCCTGGTGTCAGCGCTTCCCGGAGGTGTTCCCCCGCCAAGATTGGGTCTACCAGGCCTTCCACGAGCCGTCTCTGACCTGAGTGGCTCCCTGATCCAGCCCAGGTACCTTCCCAGACAGTCAACCCGAGGCGAGAACATGAAACAGGCGCACATTTCCTCCGTGTGGCCCCAGGCGGGCCGGACCCTGGTCCTTTTCCTGGCTCTCTTCCTGGTCAGCCTGAGCGTGACCGGCTGTGCCGCGCTCTTCGGAGCCCCGGAAGAGGAGCCGAAACTCCCCATCGACATGGCTCAGGTGGTGCCGGCAGAGTGGCGGCCCATCGGGGACTTCCGGCGCGTCAGCGTGGACAACGACCCCACCGGCGAGTACCTGCTCCTGTACCGCTACGATTCCCCGGGCGAGGGCAAACCAGCCCCGGTGGGCGGGGTCATCTACGACACCCAGACCAACCCCTACTCCCAGTGGCGAGCCATCCCCATCCCCAGCAACCCTGCAGCCCAGCTGGTGCCCTATCAGCTCCTCCCCAGCTACTGGGATGGGGCCGGCCAGGGCTACCTGGCGGATCCGAACGTGGGGGATGGCCAGGTGCGGGTTGTCCAGGTCAAGCGGACGGGTGCGGAAGAGAAGATAGGCGCTTTTGCTGAACCCTGGGAGCCTGAGCCCTTGGGTGAGGAGGGCGAACCGGTGGAGAAACCCGTCTTCGACGAGCTGGTGATCCTGGGTGGGCGGAAGCGCATCAGCGTCTTTTGGTGGAAGAGCAAACGGGAGGGCTACGGCGTTGCCCACGTGGCCGCCTCGGGCTGGCTGGAGACACCGGGCTGGAAGCCGGACGAGATGGCCGAGAAGGAAAGGCAGGCAACGAGACCCAAAGAGGCCCCTCCCCCCATCAAAACCATCCTGGCCTACTATCCGCTGAACGATCGCAGCGCGCTCTGCTGGCGCTCCACCTTCATCCGGGTGCTGGACCCGGAGAACACCACCTCCACTTCCTATCGCCCTGCCATCAAGTACGAAGAATCCCCCCGCTTCGTGGACTTCTGCTACGGTGTGCCCGAATCCACTCCCTTCTACCCGGAGGCCACCGCTCTGGCCTACGTGCTTCTCCAGGCTCAGGACAAGGGAGAGGAGCTGATCAGTCCGGATGCCCGGAAGCGGGTGAAGGAGGCGCTGAAGGATCTGGGGCATATGAACGAACAGCTCCCAGGGAATGGGGATTTCTACGTGGACAGCCTGGCCTACTCGCCGGCCGTGGCACCCGAGGCCCTCCAGGAGACGACGGAATTTCTGGGGAATCTCTTCGCGACGGTGGACCTCATTGTGTTCGTCCGCCGGGAGAAGGGCCAAGAAAAACGGACCTATCGCTTCATCCTGAGATACGTGCCCCCGGATCGTGCGGGAGGAAGCGCCGGCCACTGGCTCATCAACGACGTCCAACAGATGACCAGCCAGTGACGCTGTACCCAGACCAGGCCCGTTTTTAACAGGACAGGCCTCCTGAAGCAGACTTCTCACCATGTGGACACGACGCAACCCAACCATCCCCACCCCGGACCTGCAGGCCCTGCTGGCCGGGGGGCAACAAGAGCGAGTGGCCTTCCTCTCGGGCAAGGCCTCGGCCCGGCGGATCACGGAGACCCTGACGGCTCTGGCCAATGCCAGCGGCGGCACGGTGATCCTGGGCGTCACGGCCAAGGGCACGCCCCAGAAAGGCGTGGCGGTGGACCCCCTGCGGGAGCGGGCGGTGGAGGCCGGCCTGCTGGCAGATCCGCCCCTGATCCTGCCGGCGCCCCAGGTGGTGGAGACGACTCGGGGCCCGGTGGTGGTGGTTCAGGTGCCCCCAGGACTGCCCCATGTCTACAGCCTCCAGGGCCTCTACCTGACCCGCACCGGCCCCCACAACCGTCCCCTGACCACGCCGGAGCTGCGCCGCCTCCTCTTCGAGCGCACGGACGCCGGCTTCGAGCGGCTGCCCGTCCCGGCCGCCACCCTGGATGACCTGGACCTGGCCCAGGTGGAGCGCTACCTGCGCCACATCCACGCGCCCCCGGACGAGGAGCCGGTCCAGGCCCTCCTGGCCCGGGGCTGTGTCACCTGGCCGGAAGCGCCCGGCCAGGACGGCTCCCAGGAGGTGGTCCCCACCGTGGCCGGGGTGCTCCTCTTCGGCCGGGATCCCCAGCGCTTCTTCCCCAACGCGGAGATCATCTGCGTGCGCTACCCTGGGGAGAAGATGAGCGACGAGTTCGTGCGCCAGGACGTCCAGGGCTCCCTGGTGGAGCAGATCCGCCAAGCCGAGGCCTTCGTGGTCAGCAACATGCGCCGGGGCATGCGCCTCTCAGGCATGGCTCGGGAGGAGAGCAGCGAGTACCCCATCCCCGTGGTGCGGGAGGCCATCGTCAACGCCATCGCCCACCGGGACTACGCCATCCGGGGGGAGGGGATCCGCCTGCTCATGTTCAGCGACCGGCTGGAGATCTACAGCCCGGGCCGCCTGCCCGGCCATGTGACCCTGGAGAACATCCTGGAGGAGCGCTACAGCCGCAACGAGGCCATCGTGGCCGTCCTGAGCGACCTGGGCTACATCGAGCGGCTGGGCTACGGCATCGACCGCATGATCGACGCCATGGCCGCGGCCGGCCTGCCCCAGCCGGAGTTCCAGGAGACCGCGGCGGGCTTCCGGGTCATCCTACGCTCCGCGGGGGAGAGCCTGGTCAGTCCCCGCCCCGAGAGCCAGCCCTGGCAGCACATGTTCCTGAACCCACGCCAGGAGCAAGCCCTGGCCTACGTGCAGATGCACGGCCGCATCACCAACAGCGAGTACCAGCGCCTGGTCCCCGACGTGAGCCCGGAGACCATCCGCCGGGATCTGGCCGACCTGGTGGCCAAGAACCTGCTCCTGCGCATCGGCGAGAAGCGGGCCACCTACTACATCCTCAAGTGAAGGGCTGCAGCAAGAGCAGGAGGCGGAAGAGACGGAAGCCATCCGGGTTTCCGTTTTTTCATTTTCCAGGGGTATAATGGGTCGGTTTGAGGGGTTGGCCGCAGGGCATGCGGGCCCTCATCCAGGACGGTTCGACCGCCGGTTCCCAAACGGATCCTGCTGATGTGTCGGGAATCAGTGGTTCAACCAAGGAGGAACATTCTATGCGCAGTGTTTCAATCGTGGGCATCGGCCAGAGCCCAGTGGGGGAGCTGTGGGACCGCTCCCTGCGCCACATCGCCTACGACGCCATCGCCGCGGCCATGCAGGACGCGGGTATCGAGACCGCCGACGCCCTTTTCCTGGGCAACATGCTCAGCGGCGCCCTGCTGGACCAGGAGCACCTGGCCACCCTGGTCGCGGACTTCTGCGGTCTGCGGGGCATCGAGGCGGCCAAGGTGGAGGCGGCCTGTGCCAGCGGTGCGGCCGCGCTGCGGGTGGGCATCATGGCGGTGGCCAGCGGCCTCCACGACGTGGTCATCGTGGCCGGGGTGGAGAAGATGACCGACACCGTGGGCAAGGACACCACCGCCGGCCTGGCCACCGCTGCGGACGCAGAGTACGAGGCCATCCACGGGGTGAGCTTCGTGGGGCTGAACGCCCTGCTCATGCAGCGTTACATGTACGAGTTCGACGTGCCCATGGACGCCTTTGCCGGCTTCAGCATCAACGCCCACCGCAACGGGGTCAACAACCCCAACGCCATGTTCCGCCGGGCCATCAACGAGGAGACCTACCGCAAGGCCCCCATGATCGCCACGCCCATCAACATGATGGACAGCAGCCCGGTCTGTGACGGCGCCGCGGCCCTGATCCTGGTCCCCACAGAGCGGGCCCGGCAGTACACCACGGGCCATCACCGAGGTCCGGTGCAGATCCTGGCCAGCGCCAGCGCCAACGACACCCTGGCCATCCACGACCGCAAGGATCCTCTCTTCCTGGAGGCGGCCTACGTGAGCAGCCAGAAGGCCTATCTTCAGGCCGGGGTGACGCCAGACGACATCGACCTCTTCGAGCTCCACGACGCCTTCACCATCATGGCGGCCATGAGCCTGGAGGCCACCGGCTTCGCCCGGCGGGGTGAAGGGTGGCGCATGGCTCGGGACGAGGAGATCGGCATCCAGGGGCGGCTGCCCATCAGCACCATGGGGGGGCTGAAGAGCCGGGGACATCCTGTGGGCGCCACGGGCGTCTACCAGGTCCTGGAGGTGGTGCAGCAGCTCACCGGGGAGGCCGGGGCGAACCAGGTCCCGGGTGCTCGGGTGGGCATGGCCCAGAACATCGGCGGCAGCGGCGCCACCATCGTGACCCACATCCTGGGGGTGTAGGGGCCCGACCGGGGCCTGGCCGGGACAATCCAGCAGCAAACCGAGCGGGTGCGATCCCAGGATCGTGCCCGCTGTCTATGTCAGGGGGGCGGGCGCCCAGGAACAACGCCTTCGCGGCGGGTTTTGAGGGTCCGTGGGAGCTGTCAAAAACTATCATTTGGCCCGATCCCAGGGTTTTGATAGCAAATGGCAGGCGGGACCTGGTATAGTGGGGACCATCAGCAAGCAGCATGGATCCGTTTGGGACTTTCGTCCAGAGAATTCGAGCAGTTTCGTTCAACCATCTGTTTCAAGCATCGGTCTCAGAAACGTGTTTGGTAAGGAGAGGTATTGCACCCATGGCTATCGCAACCACGTGGCGAACAAAGCGGCAACGCTATAGCTTGGAAGGGGAAGTCTGCCCCACCTGTCATCAGGCCATCTTCCCGCCCCGGGACGTATGCCCCCATTGCAGCGAGCCGGCCGGGCCGGTCCACACTCTGAGCGGGCGGGGGGAGGTCTACAGCTTCACCACCATGTACAACGTGCCCCGGGGCTTCGAGGAGCACCGCCCCTACACCGTGGCCCTGGTCAAGCTGGACGAAGGGCCCCTGGTCACCGCGCAGCTGACGGACGTGAACGAGCAGGAGGTCCAGATCGGCATGCGGGTGGAGATGGTGACCCGGAAGCTGCGGGAAGAGGGCAGCGAGGGGCAGATCATCTACGGCTACAAATTCCGGCCTCTCCTGCAACAGAGCGCCTAGCCGACCCTGGCTCACAGCGCTGGCTGGCAGCGCCAACTCACCGACCGAAAGCGCCGTGCATCCACTGGATGGGCGGCGCTTTTACGTGGTATCGCTTGCCTGGGATGGCCTGTGCCCCTTGAGAAAAAGCACAGGATCGCCCCTCCATGGCGTAGATGATCCGTGGGAAACGAAATGGTAGACAATTTCAACTTCCTGTGGGATAATAGGCGCCAGGAGGAAAGCAGGCAATGGCACGCATTCAACAACGATATCCCAGCTATCAGACCTGTGTCGAGGACATCCTGAGCCGCTCCCCGGCGCCCCTGAGCATCGACGAGTTGATGACCCAGGTGGGCACCCAGCGTCCCATGGGCAAGAGCGCTCGGACCGCCATTTACCAGGCTCTGGACAAGCTTTTCCAGGCCATTCCCGTGGCCCCAGCCCGCTACGGCTGGCTCTCGGTGCTCCTGAACAATCAACACTTCCGGCATCCTCTGAACAAGACAGAGATTCGCCAGGGGTACATCTGGCTGGACGAACTGGAGCACGCGGTCTTTTTCCCTCAGTTCTTCCAAAACCACGAGAACGATGGCCGGCGAGTCACCATCCACTTGATGGGCGGGCCCACCCTCCGGGCCTACGCTGCCATCCAGCGAGACACCTGGTCCCTCTTCCTGGGCGAGGAGTTCACCGAGTGGGTGAATCAGGTGGGAGGGGCCGCCCACGATGACCTGCTCATCTCCGTGGAGGACGCGGTCCGGGGCATCTACCACGTGCGGCTCCAGCCCCGAGAGTCCCGGGACAACGCCTACATCCAGCAGCGCAACCGGGAACTGGCTGAGCTGGCCGAGCACCTGGTAGTGAACGACCGCAAGGTGCGAGTGGCTGTCCCCACCTGGGAGCTGGCCGCCAAACTGGTGGGCCAAGGTTTCTACCGGGACACCGTGCCGCCGGATGATATGCACTACGTACTCCACGAGTTCAGCCAGCTGCACCTGCACGAAGCTGGCTACAGCCTGGGCACCGGTGAACGCATCTCCCGTCGCTCCGGCCGCAGCATGGAATCCGAGGCCTACGGCGGCGCTCCCCGGGATGAAGTGCTCTTCACCTCCAGCGATACGGAGCGTTTCTCTGGGGATCCTCTCTTCGACGAATCCTTCTTCCAGGCGGAGTGGGACGGCGAGCTGGACGACTTCCTGGACATCCTGGATGTGGATGAGACAGCCTCGGCCCACACGGAGATGGCCGGGGACACTTGCGAGGCCTACCAGTACTACCTGAACGAGTTCGGCTGGCCCCACACCAACGAACAACCCCTGAGCCACAGCGAGTTCCATCTGCTGGAGGCGGAGCTGGAGATGTTGGTCAGCCTGGAGATCGAGTTCGGTTTCCTCATGCCCGAGCAGGAGCAGCGCAAGAAGGAACTGGCGGAACGGCTCTTCATGGACCCGAATTTCTACCTGGGTGGGGATTCGGACATGCCCGACATGGACGAACCGCCCTTCTGGGACAACTGAGCGGGTCACTGGATCTGACCGCACCGCTCCCGGAAAACGCGCAAAGTGCGTCGATCGAAAAGACCGCCAAGACAATGCTGGCGGTCTTTTTCGTTCGTCCCTTTCAATCTCGACTAGCAGATTGCTTTTGCCTCTTTCGGATGGAACCCCATGGCCAAACCTGTGAACTGCCCCTATTTCTACGGAGACTATCACCGGGGAAACAACCGGGAGGAGTGCCGGCTCCTGGCGGCCAACCCCCGGAACAGCCGTCCTTGGCGGCGCAAGCTCTGCGACAGCTGCCCGGTTCCTGAGCTTCTCATGACCAGCGACTGTCGGGATCTCCTCCTGGAAGCGGAGGTGAAACGGGTGCTCTTTCGGGATCAGGTGGTGGTCACCTTCGCGGTCTGTGCCAAGCACATGCTGGAGCTGGACGATCCCATGCACTGCCCCAAGTGCGCCGCGGAGAGCGGGTCTGCCCCAGACTAGCGGGACGGCCCCGTCTGGTCCATGGGCGTGGGGTGGGGCGCCTCCACTGGGACAGGCACCGCGGTCCGCTGAGGGGAGAGCATCTGCCGCCAACCTCGGTAGAGGCTGTTGACCAGGCGTTTCACCGGGGGCGTGTGGATCGGGATGCGGCTGGTCGGCTTGGCCGTGAGCCCGGCCAGGTACTCGGTGGCCAGCTCGTAGCCTCGAGCCACCATGCGGTCGCTCTGGCTCCAGTCGTGGATGTCCGGTGGGTTGGGCAGAGAGAGGCGCAGCTCGTAGAGCTTGACCTTCTTTCCGGCCACCTCCGTGAGCAGCAGATCGTGCTCTGCCTGGAGGTGCAGCATGGTGCTGATGCTCCGGTCCATGATCCCGGCCAGGCTGCGGCGGATGGCGCTGCGCTCCTGGCTTTCGTCCCGGATGTAGAGGGCGTAGATCTCCGTGGCTCCCCGCTCGATGGCCACCCGCAGGGGCAAGGGCGTGACCGTACCGCCGTCGATGTAGTACTCCCCGTTCACCTCCCAGGGCGGATGCAGAGGGGGCAGGGCCGTGCTGGCCATGAGGGCGTCCAACACCCGGTCGTTGGGATCGTCCCCGAAGACGTGGAGTGTCTCCGTGGCCAGGTGGGTGGCGGTGATGTAGAGCCGGACCTGGTGGTTCAAGTGGGCGAAAGTGAGGGCTGGGGTTGTCCCGCTGCGCTGGAGAAAGGCGTAGAAACTGCGGTTGTCGTAGAAGCTCTCCTTGCCTGTCACCAACCGCCAGAGGACGCTCAGTCGGTTGCCC
>WGCB01000741.1 GCA_015494005.1 Caldilineaceae bacterium | reverse complement strand
TCCTTGTACTCCCCGAAGCGCATCTGGGTGGCCAGATCCTGGCCAGCCCGGCCAGCCATCAGCCGGGCCACGTACTCCTGGGTCTGGGGCAGGAGGAAGAGCAGGGCCGCGCCCACCAGGCCCAAGGGAATGAGCCGCCGGTAGCGCAGCACCGCGGGGACGGCCAGGGCCGCAGCCATCCCCAGCAGGGCCGAGCGGCTGTAGGTCAGGTAGAGGGCCAGGGAAGCCGTGGCCAACATGGCGAACACCAGCCAGCGGGGCATCAGCGGCCGCCGGGTGACCAGCTGGGGCGCCAGGGCCCCGGCCACCAGGACCATCATCCCGCCCAGGACGTTGGGGTCCACCGCCGTGCCGATGGCCCGCATGGTGCCGTTGGGGTCATCCTCGATCCAGCGCAGAGCCCCGTACCCCCCTGGGTAGTCGAAGCGGGCCAGGCTGTCCAGCACCGCCACAGTCCAGGCCTGGGGGATCAGGTAAAAGATCACCGCGATGAGGGCGCTGGCCCATCCGGCCAGGAGCACCCAACGGCTGACCCAGGCCAGCTCTGCCTGGGTGCGCACGGTGTTGACGATGACGAAGTAGAGGCCGATCCCCAGGAGGATCTCCCCGAAGCGGCGGATGGTGAAGCTGGTGGCCCGGCTGTGGGTCATGCCGTAGACGAAGCTGAAGACCGCCAGGAGCATGAAGAGCCCCACCAGCAGGCCGATGGGCGAGGCCAGGAAGGTGCGCTCCTGGCCGGTGACCAGCTTGACGATCCAGACGAAGACGAGCGCGCCCAGGGCGATGTCCAGGAAGGTGGGCTTGAAGCCGATGCTGAAAGGCAGGGTGGCGAAGGGCAGCACGAAAGCCACCCCCACCAGGGCCACGAAGGCCCAGTGGGTGTCCAGAAAGACCATGACCCCGCCGATGAGGGCTAGGGCCAGGGCCAGGGTGATCACCGGGCCCAGCACGCCGATGAAGAGGGCGATGGCCAGGGCGCCGGTCACCAGCAGGCCGGCCAGGGTGGCCTGGCGCACCCAGGGCCTGGGCGAGAAGATCAGTTCCTGAAAGCTGCGATAGGATGTGCGGATCATAGGCGTTTCCCGCCCCAGAGTATACCACAGACGGAAACGAACTGGGACTTCGCTGCCCGGGGAAAGCCGGTTTCCCGGCTCCTGCCAACTCGGACTTTCCAGGCCAGTTGAGGTAAAATAGCGGGAGCGCAAGCTGAGGAAATCTCAGGATTTCCCACCAAAATCGACCCATCCACCCGTTGCACGCATCCCACAGGAGCACGAGCATGAGCCCAGAAGAGACAGGCTTGGATCTGAGCGAAAAAGGCCGAGGCCCGGACGGCCAGCCCATCTCCCTGGACCGGCGCCTCTACATGGAGCTGCTGGTCTTCACCGGCGCGGGGGAGACGGAGCCCCTGGTGGCCGCCTTGGAACAGGCCCCCTTCCCCGCGGTCCTCTACGCGGACCTCCACGACCCCCAGGGTGTGGGCCTCCTCACCATGAGCGAGGAGCCGGACTTCTTCGTCACCGAACTACGCGCCTTCCTGAACCGCCCTCCCTTCCAGGAGCTGACCCTGAAGCCGGAGCTCACCATGTTCGGCCGCACCTACGCCATCGGCTACGAGTCGGACCTGGAGCACGTGCTGGTGAACCGTCCCCGGCAGCGGGCCCTGGACCGGAGCTGGTCCTGGGTCATCTGGTACCCCCTGCGCCGGGTGAAGGGCTTCGAGCTCCTGCCCGAGGAGGACAAGCGGCGCATCCTGGGGGAGCACGGCAACATCGGCCGCACCTTCGGACGGGCGGACCTGGCCACGGACATCCGCCTGGCCTGCCACGGCCTGGACCGGAACGACAACGATTTCGTGGTGGCCATTCTGGGCCACGATCTGCACCCCGCCTCCGCGGTGGTCCAGGCCATGCGCAAGACCCAGCAGACCTCCAAATGGCTGGAGAGCCTGGGCCCCTTCTTCGTGGGCAAGGTCCTCTGGAGCGGCGAAGGCCGGTAGGCCCTGCGGGTCGGGGCGCTCATTCCCCCAAGAGCGCCCGCCCCAGCTCCGCCTCGAAGCCGACGGGGTTGCCGGCCGGGTCCACCAGCTCCACCGGGGCCAGGCTCTCCTCGTCGTAGACCAGCAGGCGCAGGCGGTAGGATCCTGGGGGCAGGTCCGCCGGCGGCCAGAGGAGGTAGACGTTCAGGGGCCGATCCCCGGGCCCCCACTCGCCGGGCAGGACGTGCCGGTCGTTGAGGATGCGCCGGTCGTCCTGAGCCAGGCGGTTGTCCGCCTCGTCGTAGAGGGCCACCCGGGCCTTCAGCGGCCGATGGATGGCCGGATCGTCCCCACCAGTGCGCCGCCAGCGAATCACCACCGGCACAGGGCGTCCTCGGGGCACGGGCGCTGGGGGCAGGGAGACCTCCACCGTGCCCAAGCCTAGGGACCAGCCCAGCTC